>JBOGYB010000222.1:0-3939 GCA_050696555.1 Solirubrobacteraceae bacterium
AGGGCAGCGCGGGGTCGGCCAGCGACGAGGAGATCTTCGCGGGTATCGATCTGTTGGCGGCCACCGAGGGAATCCTCACCGAGCCCGCGGGGGGCACGACCGTAGCGGTGCTCAAGAAGCTGGTGGAGGAGGGCGAGCTCGACCCGGACGCGACCGTGGTGGCGATCATCACCGGCAACGGGTTGAAGACGATCGAGGACCACCCGGAGAAGCCGTGGCCGCAGACGGAGTGCGAGATGGAGTCGATGCTTTCAGTGTTGAGCGAGTTCCAGCAGGAGCAGGCCGCCACCGAAGGCCAGCCGCTACCCGCCTGAGGCGGCTACGTCGGCGAGGACGACTGCACGGTCAGCGGTGACCCGGCCGCCGGGGATCGAGCGATCGTGAGCGCGCAGACGGCGGAGCGCCTCGACCTTGTCGGCGCCCGTGACGACCCACAGCAAGGCGCGGGCGCGGTCGATGACCGGGTAGGTGAGGGTCATGCGGGCATGGCCCTGGTAGGGACCAGTGAGGGCGACGTTGCGATCTATCACGTCGAGGACGGGATCACCGGGAACGAGCGAGGCGGTATGGCCGTCGTGGCCAAGGCCCAGATGGATCAGGTCGAAGCGCTCGGGCAGGAGCGCTTCGTAGCGCGCCGTGGCAGCGTCGAGATCGGGGTCTTCGACCGGCATGGGATGGACGCGGGCAAACGCCTCTGATGGCAAGACAGCTCGCAGGTGGGTGAGGTTGCGGTCCTCGCTACCGGCGGGCGCGACGCGCTCATCGACTTGAGATATATCGGTCCGATCCCAGGGGAAGTCGGCGTGGGCGAGCTCGGCGAACATCGCCCACGGCGTGCGACCGCCGCTGAAGGCGAACGTGAAGACGTTGTGCTCTGAAATCGCCGCGTGGGCGTGCTCGCGGATGACCTCGGCGGCACGGACAGCCACAGCCGTCGGATCGGGAAAGAACTCGACAGGCCAGACGTCGCTCACGAGCGAGCGCGTAGCGCGCGGTAGCGGCGGATGAGTGCATTGGTGGAGCTGTCGTGTTCGAGTGTAGGCTCGGTGTCGCCCTGAAGCTCAGGGATGATGCGCTTGGCGAGCGCCTTGCCGAGCTCAACGCCCCACTGGTCAAAAGAGTCGATATCCCATATGACGCCTTGCACGAACACGCTGTGCTCGTACAGGGCGACGAGCGCGCCAAGCGTATGCGGCGTGAGTTGCTCGGCAAGCACGACATTTGTGGGCCTGTTGCCGGCCATGATCTTGTGAGAGATGACAGCGTCCGGGGTGCCCTCGGCACGAACCTCCTGCGCAGTCTTGCCGAACGCGAGCGCCTCAGCCTGCGCGAAGACGTTTGACATCAGCATGTCGTGATGGTCGCCGAGGGGGTTGAGGGAGCGTGCGAACGCGATCAAATCGACAGGGATGAGCCTCGTCCCCTGGTGGATCAACTGGTAGAAGGAATGCTGCCCGTTCGTGCCCGGCTCTCCCCAGTAGATAGGGCCGGTCTCAAAATCGATCTCTGTCCCGTCGAGCGTGGTGTGCTTGCCGTTTGACTCCATCGCGAGTTGCTGAAGGTAGGCGGGGAAGCGCTTGAGGTACTGGCTGTAGGGCATCACCCCGTGCGTGTGAGCACCGAGGAAATTGTTGTTCCAGACGGAGAGCAGTCCCATCAGCACGGGCAGGTTGCGCTCAAACGGAGTGGTGCGGAAGTGGACGTCCATTGCGTGGAAGCCGGCGAGCAGCTCATGGAAGCGCTCGGGGCCGATCGCGAGCATCGTGGAGAGGCCGATGGCGGAGTCCATCGAGTAGCGCCCCCCCACCCAGTCCCAGAAGCCGAACATGTTGGCGGTGTCGATGCCAAACTCCGTGACCGCCTGGGCGTTGGTGGAGACGGCGACGAAGTGCTTGGCGACCGCCGCCTCGTCGCCGAGGGTGGCAAGCAACCAGGCACGGGCAGAGCGAGCGTTGGTCATCGTCTCGAGCGTGGTGAAGGTCTTCGAGGAGACGATGAAGAGCGTCTGGGCGGGATCGAGGTCGCGGGTGGCCTCGACGAAGTCGGTGGAGTCGACGTTTGAGATGAAGCGAAATGTGATGTCGCGGCGCGTGTAGTGGCGCAACGCCTCGTACGCCATCACGGGACCGAGGTCGGAACCTCCGATGCCGATGTTGACGGCGCTTGTGATGGGCTTGCCGGTGTGGCCGGTCCACTCGCCGGAGCGGACCTCCTCTGCGAAGGCGACCATGCGGTCGAGCACGGCGTGAACCTCCCCTATGACGTCAACACCGTCGAGCGTGAGCGATGCGCTCCTTGGCATCCGCAGCGCGACGTGCAACACGGGACGGTTCTCTGAAACGTTGATGCGCTCGCCGGAGAACATCGCCTCGGTGCGCTCCGCGAGTCCCGCCTGCTCGGCGAGCGCGAGCAGCAGCGCGATCGTCTCGTCGGTGGCGCGGTTCTTGGAGAAATCGAGGTAGAGCCCCGCGCCCTCAGCCGTGAGCCGCTCCCCACGGGTGGGATCGGCGGCGAACAGTTCGCGCAGTGAGGCGCCGGCGATGGCGGCGTGATGGCGGGTGAGATCCCCCCAGGCCGGGAGTGCGGTTGGTGAGGGTTTTGACTTTTGCATCGTGCTCATCTCACGGACACCTCTTCGTGGAGGCTTTCCTGGGAGGCGACGGCGGCACAGTGGAGCTGCAGAAATAGAGGGTCCTCCCCCCTATCTCCTTACGAGTCGCCTTTGCCTTGTCGACCTTCATACCGCATACGGGGTCGGTGGCGCCGCGACGCATCGTGAGGGCGAAGAGCCCGGCGAACACAGCGAAGCCGAGGATGTTGGTGACGAGCTTGTAGTCGACTTTGACTTCGCTGAAGATGTCGGCGCGCGTGGGGCGCACGCTTGGGATCAGCCCCGCAGCACTGAAAATGCCGTCGACTGCTAGCGCAGCGAGCACCATCGTGAGGAACATGAGCACGACGATGCGCAGCGTGAACTTACCGCCGTAGTACTTGCGGTAGATGAGCACGATCGGCACCACCAGGAGGTCGGCGAAGATGAAGGAGATAACGCCCGCGAAGCCGATCCCCCCCGACCACAGGACGGCAGCGAGCGGGATGTTGCCAACAGAGCACACGAAGGAGAGGATCGCGATGATCGGCCCGACGAGGGCGTTCTCGATCAGCTTGAGCGGGGCGGGAGCGTCGGTGATGAAGAGCGAGTTCCAAACACTGTTGTCGATCTGGCCGATGAAGCCGGCGAGCAGGAAGCCGAGCGTGATCTCCTTGTAGAGCATCGTCCAGTCGTTGCGAAAGTTGTGCGCCACGTCCGACCATGCGGAGATGGAGGTGAGCCGCTCGCGGACGCTCATGTGAGTGCCCGCAGAGTGATGCTGGTGGCCGGTGTCGGCCTCGATGGCGTGTGCACGGGCTTGCTCTTCAAGGCGCTTTGAGACGAACACACGCAGAAGGGCGGTCATGATGACGATGAGGATCAACCCACCGACGAACTCGGCGAGCGTGAACTGCCAGCCGAGCAACACCCATACGACGATGCCAAGCTCGATCACGAGGTTGGTGGAGGCGAACTGGAAGGCGAGCGCGGAGGCCGCGGAGGAGCCCTTCTGGAAGAGGCTCTTGGCGATGGCTATCGCCGCGTAGGAACACGAGGAGGAGGCAGCACCAAGGCCTGTAGCAACGGCGATGGGCCGCGTGCCGGTCCCGCCGAGCGCACGCTCGATGCGCTCCCGCGGTATCCACGCCTGCACGACCGCGGAGATGGCAAAGCCGAACACGAGCGCCCACCACACGGCCCAGGCCATGAGGAAAGCGTCCTTTAGGGCGTCGACGATGGTGGTCAGCACTGGACGGGGTAGATCGGCGGCATGGCGCTCACGATAGGAGGGGTCTCACAGACACCACTTGTCCTTGACTTGCAGGCCTGACCTCGATCGAGGCATC
>JBOGYB010000223.1:0-3923 GCA_050696555.1 Solirubrobacteraceae bacterium
CTGTGTGGCTGTCATGGACACCATCTCCATCCTCCGTCCATTTCGTTGACTCCTTAGATGGTAGTGCACGAGGGCGACATCCCCGCCAGCACCTCTCACCGAGCCTCTACCCACATCTCGCGTGCTCTAAGCGGCAAATCACTACCCCCTGAGGAGTGGCTGCAAGCCGGCGCCCAATGCCATCCCAATAATGTGCGCACAGGCTTTGTGGGGCGTATGGTTGTAAGGCGATGTCCATCCCCCGCTCCCTTTGGAATGGCACGATCGTCTTCGGACTGGTGCGAGTGCCTGTGAAGCTTCACTCCGCCACCGAGTCGAAGAAGCTCGCCTTCCGTGAGCGCCATGCCACCGACGGTGCCGCCATCGAGCACCGTCGTGTGTGTGTGAAGGAGGGCAAGGAGGTCCCCTACGGTGAGATAGTCAAGGGCTATGAAGTGGCGTCCGGCACCTATGTGGTGCTCTCCAAGGAGGAGATCGCCATCGCCGACGGGGCGGAAGCGCGCGTGGTGGAGATCCAGCACTTCGTGAGCGTCGAGGAGATCGACCCTGTGTACTACGAGCGCTCCTACTATCTCAGTCCCGGCAAGCTCGCAGACGAGCCCTACGGTCTGCTCCACGCGGCCCTGAAGCGCTCCGGTCGGGTGGGGATCGGGAGGTTCGTGTTCCATAACAAAGCCCACATGGTGGCCATCCGTGCGCTCGATGACGTGATCGCGCTGCACACGATGCGCTTCGCTGACGAGCTCGTCCCAGAGGGGGATATGGAGATGGGGGAGAGCGCCACAAAGGCGCCCACCAAGCTCGAGGTGGACACCGCGGAGCTCCTGATCGCGCAGCTGGACTCGAGCTTTGAGCCCCACAGCTACAGCGACACCTACCGAGACGCGCTCATGGAGGTCATCGAGCGTAAGGCCCGGGGGGAGGCGATTGAGGTCCCTGACGGACAATCGCAGGTACGGGAGGGCGACCTCCTGGCGGCGCTCGAAGCGAGCTTGCAGGGGAGTGGGGGAGGCAAGCGCCGCTCGCGCGCCGTTAGCAAGTCGGGGTTGTCCAAGGGAGCGCGTAAGCCGGCGCGCACGCGGGGAGGACACTGATGGCGAGGTCGCTATGGACGGGGTCGCTCAGCTTCGGACTGGTAACCGTGCCTGTGACGCTCCACAGCGCCGTTCGCGACCGCGACCTGCACTTCAATCAGCTCCACGCCCCCGATGGGTCGCCAATCGAAACCCGCAGAGTGTGCGCCCACGAGAACCGCGAGGTGCCGTGGGGTGAGATCGCCAAGGGATATGAGCTCGACGACGGCCGCTGGGTGCTGCTCAGCGATGAGGATCTCGCGGCGGCGGCGCCACGCAAGAGCCGCACGATCGACATCGAGCGCTTTGTGGAGGAGCAGGAGATCGACCCCATCTACCTCCATCGACCGTACCTGCTCGTGCCTAGCGACGAGGCCGCGGCGCGCGCATACGCCCTGCTGGGGGAGGCGATGCGCCGCTCAGGCAAGGTGGCGTTGGGCCGTTTCGTCATGCATGCCAAGGAGCACCTCGTGAGCATCCGTCCGCGTGGGAAGCTGCTTACGCTCACCACGATGCGCTTCTACGACGAGGTGCGCTCGAGTGGAGATATCGCCGAGAGGATCGATGGCGCCGCCGCCCCTACCCCCGAGCAGATCGAGAATGCGATGGCGATCATCGGTGAGCTGGAAGTGCCGTTCGAGCCAACGCGATACAAGGATGAGTATCGCGCCCATCTGGAAGACGTCATCAAGCGCAAGCGCAAGGGCCGCAAGATCTCGGTGCCGGCGGTTGAGAAGAAGCCGGCCGAACCAATCCCCAGCGCCCCCGATTTGATGGGAGCGCTGGAGCAGAGCCTTGCACGGATCAGGGGCGAGGAGGGCGCACACGGCAAGACACCGGCGAAAACGGCCAAGCGCACGAAGAAGGCTCCCGCGAGCTCGCGCGCCAAGCCTCCCAGCCGCTCACGCTCTCCGCGCGGTTGACGAGTCTCCGCCCGTGAAAAAGGGCCGGCGCCGGTGGAGTGGCGCCGACCCTACCGCCGAATGGGCATTCGGTCGGCGGATCATAACAACGCAAACCATCCGTGGTGTACCACAGATTGTTGACCACATGGACTTGGGTACCCGTGGCGTGAGAGTGTTTCTCACTCAATGGCTCCTCATCCTCCCGATGCAGATCCAGCCCTAGCTACAGTTCTGCGGCGTTTGCGCACCAAGCGCGGAGAAACCCAAGAAGACCTCGGCTACCGCATCCGGCTCACCGCCGGGTCACTCTCGAGGATCGAGCAGGGACAAGCAAATCCGACCTGGAGCACCGTCCGCAAGATCGCCGAAGGTCTCGGAGTCACGCTCGTGGAGCTCGCCAGAGCAGTGGAACGCGAGGAAGACTAGCCCCGGCGTTGGGCTGGGGCGGTGCTTGAGACAGGATCCACTACGGGAAGCGCCGCTAGAGATTTGAAGATGCTGTATTTCTGCAAAGGCAAGGTAGAGTCGACTGTCGCGGTGGAGTACCGACCTGGTCATCCGGCTGGTCAATTAAGAGAGCCTCCCCCTGCGGAGGCACGTGCTCACATCACAGCCGTGGCTTTGCCTCTGCGAAGTGCTCCAACCCGTCATCCGGGATCGGCTCCCAGGGGGCGGCGTAGGCGACGAACGCACGCCACCCAGGACGGATACCGGGGTCGCCATCGAAGGCCCCGAATCGCACACTCATCTCGCGGTGGTTCTCGGGATGGCGGCTGAACAAGTGCCCACCACACTCACCGCAGAAGAGCTTCTCAGCCCCTTTGTCCGCTGGGCGCCAAGCCTTGAGCAGCCCCTCGCCTTGCAGGATCCGCAAAGTGTCTCCGTCGATTCGCGCCTGCACCGAGGACGCGGTTCCGGTTCGTCGCTGGCAGCGTGTGCAGTGGCAGTACCCGGCGGTCTCCGGGATCTCGGTCAGCGCGAAGCGCACACTTCCGCAGAGGCAGCCACCTGAGAGCGTGGGCATGGTTGTCATATAGGGGGAGTTTGACAGTCACGGCTCGTGGCGTCTATCCCAAAAAATGACCAGACACTCCTCCGTGAGCATAGTCACCGTCGAGCGTCAGCTCTTGCTCGCGCTCTTTTCAGCAGGGGTGGGCTTGGGGATCGTGCAGCTCTTAGCGCCCTTTTTGTGGACCGGAGAGCAACCGAGCCCACCGAGCCCGTGCTCCACCTCGTAGAGCAGGAACGTGTTCGGGGTGTGGGGGAAGCTGTTGTCCGCGCCGTACCCGATCACGATGCTGTCGCCGTTGCGCATGAGGTACGCGGCAGGGTTCGCCAGCGTCTTGCCGTTGAGGTAGAAGTGCAGGTGGTCGCCCCCGAGCCCCTTCAACCCCCCGAGTTGCGCGGGGCCGAACTTCACTCCCCACACCGAGAAGAAGTCACCGAGTGTGAACGGGTAGCGATGGTTGGTCTCCATGTGGATGATCCCCGTCGCGTCGTGCGTGTGGAGGCTCGTCTCGCGCTCCTTACTCGTTTCGATCCCGATGAGTGCCGGCACGGGGGAGAGCAGCCCGTTCACGTATATGTGAAGCATCGCGTGGATGTGAAACGTTTCTTTGCCCACCGGTGGCAGCCCGATCTTCCTCGCCCGTACTTGCAGGTGCGCGTATTCCGGCTTCCACGGGGGCTGTGTGATCTGTAGGCCCGGACCCGCGATGGTCAAGCCCGGCGGGGGAGGATCGGCGCTCGAGCCGCACCCGGCGGCGATCGCCACCAGCGCCAAGCCCGAGATCAGCGCGGCGAGAGCGCGGCGTGCCACCGCCCAGGTTGGTTGATTGCCCTTGGACATGGGAGGAAGAGCGTAGTCGGGGAGGGGGGGATGTTCAACAGGCAACCCACACGCGAGGTGCGATCAGGTGCCGATGTAGGCCGCGAGGTGCTCCCC
>JBOGYB010000224.1:0-3922 GCA_050696555.1 Solirubrobacteraceae bacterium
GGCGTGTACAGGTCACCGCCGTCGGCAAGGAAGATGGTGTCGCTCATCCTCTAGGCAGGCAGTTGAGCGGCGAAATCGGCGAGCTTGTCGGGATCGCGCAGCGGGGCCCCGTGACCGAACAGTACGATCGCCGGCCTCAACGCGGCGAGCCTGCGGATCGACGCACGGTTGCGCACCGGGTCGATCGTGAACAGCGCCGGTGGCTCGTTCAAACCTGGGATGCCGGTCATGAGGTTCATATTGTTGAGCACGTCCCCCAGGATCAGCACGCGGTCTGACTCGCGCCAGTAGGAGATGTGCCCACGCGTGTGGCCTGGGGTGTCGAGCACGGTAAACCCCGCCACCTCGTCCCCCTCGCGCAGCACCCGTGACACCGCGTGCGGGGCCCCCACCCAAAAACGTTCCTGAAAGCGCTTCAACGACGCAGGGATCTTCGGTCCCACAACACTACCCGCGGTCTCCATTGCCGGTACGTCGTCCTGTCCGCACCAAAGCGGGATGCCGAGTCGCTCGCACACCACGTGACTGCATCCCTGGTGGTCGGGGTGTACGTGCGTGAGCGCGTGCGCAGCGATTTTGCGTCCCTCGATCTGCTTGAAGATTCGCTTCTCCGCCTGGCGTGTGGCGGCGTCGATCAATACGTCTCCCACCACGTATACGTTGATCGTATTGGGAGGAAACCCCTTGAGCATGTAAATGTCGTCGGCAAGCTGCTTCATTGCGCTCCTATCTGCGGTCAAGGCCCACGATGTGTCCTGCGCCACTACCGGGAAATCTACCCGCGCGACTGCTCCCACGAGAATCCGCGGACCGCGAAGAACAACCCGAACGCTCCCCATAGCAAGACCACAACCAGCGCGGAGAGGTTGCTGGAGAGGCTCGCTCCGGTCACCATCGCCCCCCACAGGCCGTCGATGAGCGGCTTGAGGGGGAGCGCCCCGGCGATGTTACGCAGGAACGTAGGCGCGCTTTTGGAGTCGAACACGTAGAAAGACACGAACACCACCGGTAGGAACACCGCGTTGACGTAGGCGGCGGTTGACTCGAAGTTGGGGATCGTGTGCGCGAACGCCACCCCGAGGGCCGCAAAACACACGACGCCCGCCACCACGAACACCACCAGCTCGACCCAGTCTTGCGGCCAACCGATCCCGAAGAAGAGCTCGCCGGCTACCGTGACGATCGCGATCTGTATCGCCGTATTGGTGACAGCGCTCGAGGCTACCCCCCCGAAGTAGGACCCGGTCGGTAGCGGGGTGCCGCGGATGCGCTTCAGCACCCCGCGCTCGCGTAGGAACACGATGTTGTAGGTAAGCGCGGTGAAAGTGGTGGACATCACGCTCATCCCGGCGATGGCGGGGATGAGCAGGTTGAGGTCGTGTTGCTTGCCATGCAATATCGCCCCCCCGGCCACCAGGAACAGCAGTGGCAGCGCGAAATTGAAGAAGGCGGCGGATGGATTGCGCCAGAACATCTTCCGCTCCAACCTGTACTGCCTCCATGCGAGGGCGGCTGCGTCAGGCATCGGCGGTGAGCTCCAGATACACGTCCTCCAGGGTGGGGCGCCCCACGCTCAGCTCCTCCAACCGCTCCCCACGCGCGAGCGCCTCGGAGGTCAGCTCGTGCAGTGTGTGGGTGGGGTTATCGGTCTCCACCTCCACGAGCTCCCCGCTGCCGTTGCGGTAGGTGACGCGATAGTGCGACGCTCCCACACCGAGCTCACGTGGGGGGCCGATTGCAAGGACACGCCCGTCCTTGACTATCGCCACCCTGTCGGCGAGCGCCTGTGCCTCGTCGAGGTAGTGGGTGGTGAGCAGGATCGTCTTGCCGAGTTCGCGCAACGAGCGGATCGTCTCCCACGCCGCTCGTCTTGCCTCGGGATCGAAGCCGGTGGTGGGCTCGTCGAGGAAGATCAATTCTGGATCGCCGATCAGCGCCAGCGCGAAGTCCAGGCGCCGCGACTGCCCACCCGAGAGCTTGCGTGTGCGCACGTCCGCCTTCTCTCCCAACCCCACGAGCCTCAGCACCTCCTCCACGTTGCGCGGGTGAGGGTAGAACCCGGCCCAGTGGCGCAGCGCCTCGCGTGGGGTGAGGTGGTTGTAGATGCCACTCGACTGCAACACGATCCCGATAAGCTTGCGCAGAGCACGCTCTCGTAGCTGCGGGTCGTGGCCGAGGACCGATACCTCCCCGGAGGTGCGCTCGCGGTAACCCTCGAGGATCTCGACAGTGGTGGTCTTGCCTGCTCCGTTGGGCCCCAGGAGGCCGAACACTTCGCCGCTTGCCACGGAGATATCGATGCCCCGCACCGCCTCGAAGTCGCCGTAGCGCTTGTGCAGGTCGCGGACCTCGATCGCCGTTCCCGCGCTCACCAATGAACGCCCCGCATGAGGTTCGCCATCGCAAGCTGCTCGAGCGACGCGCGCTCTGCCGTGTCGGGCTCTCCGCGTGAGGCGGCGGAGTCGGGGAACACGCGGTAGGCGAGGTGCAGGATGCGGTCAACCGCGCCCGGGGCGAGCGCGTAGAGCACCTCGCCGGTTGTGCCCAGCGTAGTGCCCATGTGCTTGGGGCGCGTGCGCAACGCCTCGCAGATCATGTCCGCTGCCTCTTCGGGGGTGATGGCGGGAAAGGCGTCGTACAGCTTCGTGGGAGCGATCATCGGGGTACGCACGAGCGGCATGTGGATCGTGGTGAACGTCACCCCGTCACCGATCACCTCCGATGCCACCACGCGCGTGAACGCGTCGAGCGCGGCCTTCGAGGCCACGTACGCGGAGAAGCGCGGGGGGTTGGTCTGCACCCCGATAGAGGAGATGTTCACGATGTGGCCGAACCCTCTTGCGCGCATCTGCGGGAGCAACCCGATGATGAGCTTCACAGCACCGAAGTAGTTGAGCTGCATCGTGCGTTCGAAGTCGTGGAAGCGCTCGTAGCTGAGCGCGATCGAGCGCCGGATCGAACGTCCTGCGTTGTTGACGAGCATGTCGACGTGGCGATGGTCGTCTCTCACACGCTCGATCAGCCGGTCGATCTCCTCCATGTCGGAGATGTCGGCCGCGTACACATATGCGACCCCTCCCGCCGCCACGATCTCCGCGCGCACATCCTCGAGCTTCTCCACGTTACGCGCCACCAGCAGCGGGATCGCGCCCGCGCCGGCGAGCTTCACGGCGGTCGCCCTGCCGATTCCCGAGGAGGCGCCGGTGATGAGCACGCGCTTGCCACTTATAGCCTCGGCGAGAGTGCGGCCGCGGCTGATTGAGGGGTCCATCTCGCGCTCCCAGTAGTCCCACAGGTGCACCGCGTACTCGCGCAACGCCGGCACGTGCTCGTAGCTGGAGCCCGCGAGTGCCTTCTGCGTGTTGCGGGTGTCGAAGGCCGGCACGAGGTTGACGTGCTCCAGCACCTCGTCTGGTATCCCCAGCTCGCGCAGCGTGAGTCGACGCGCCTGGCGCAATGGGGGCACCCGCATCAAAAGCGACAACGGCGCGGTGGGAATCGCGTCGAGCACCCGCTTGTCGACGCTCACCGCGAAGCGTGGCGCGTGGGCGGCGGCGGCGAAGTCGTTCATCACCGCGGCCACCCTCTGTGAGCGAGGGTAGGTCAGGTGGAAGGCCTTCCCATCCAGACTGGGCTGGTGGGCGATGTGGTCGAGCGCACCGGCCACCCAGTCGACCGGCACTACGTTGGTCTTGCCGAGGTCGAGCCCCACGAGCGGCAGCCACTGCGGCACCACCTGGCGCATGCGCTGTATCGCCTTGAAGAAGTAGTAGGGACCGTCGATCTTGTCCATCTCGCCGGTCTTGGAGTCACCCACGACTATCCCCGGCCGGTACACCCGCCACGGGACCCCCGGCTGCTCGCGCACGATCCGCTCGGCCTCGAACTTGGTGGCGTGGTAGGGGGAGGGGAGGTGCTGCCC
>JBOGYB010000225.1:0-3918 GCA_050696555.1 Solirubrobacteraceae bacterium
CGTCAGCGTCGCTGACGCGTCTCTCTCTCTCTCTCTCTCTCTGAAAATGATCCGGTACCTCTCCCAAGGCCCCGTCACAACCAGTTGAAATCGATCACGAAGACCAACCCAACCCAACCTATGTACACCCGGCACACAAACACCGAGATAGAGATCATCCTACACAGACCGCAACCCAAATGTCAAGAGGGTCAGCGCCCCTCCCTAGATCCAGCATGAGACAGCGATCGCACGGAGCCCGCCAAATGAACCCGAAGCCATGACCTCCGAAACCGAACCCAGGAAACCTGTACCTAGGAAGCACCGTCCTGCAAGTACGGCTCGATCCAAGCGCGGTAGCGACCGATGAAGTCGCGAGCGGCGTCGTGTACGAGCTTGGCCGACTGGTGGACGCGGCCGGCCGATGCCTCTACGTAGACGTGCTCGATCATCGAGCGGGCGTTCTGTGCTCGTATCAGTCGCTTGCACAGCTCCCCGTTGATCACACCCACTTCTCGCAATGCCACAAAAGACTGTTGGGCGCTCGATCCCCGGGCTTCGGGCGTATGCGGCAACTGCGCCAGCTTCGCACCCGCCTGCGCAAGGTCGGCGATGAAGTTCTGTACACGTCCAAGGGCACGCTCCACCGCCTGCACGCGGTTATAAGCATCTAGGTCGTCGCTCGTTTCAAAAGCCACCTTGAACTGCTTGAGGTCAAAGTCGCCGCCAAACGCCGCCATCGCATGCTCCAGCGCCGCATACTGTCGAGGGAAGTCCTCGAGGCAGCGAACGACATCGCGGCGCCAGCGCTTACGGTCGACCTTCCTGGGCTCGTCGTCGGCCATCGCTCAAGAAGAAACCAGCAGGCGATCGATTCCAGCGAGCGCGGCACGCAGGCGCCTGCTTTCCTCGCGACCGGCCTGGCGACGGAGACCAGCCTGGCGAGCATGCAGGACGGTCCACAGGTCCTCGCGATCGACGAGCACGCGACCCTCGGCCACGACGTGAGCCATGAACGCTTGATCGCTCTGGGCCTCCTCAAGCTCGACCAGATCGACATAGCGACCAAGGATCTCTTTCAGCTTCGTGCCGAGATCGACGAGACGCTCAAAGCTCGCATCACGCAAATCTACGAGCACATCGATATCGCTGTCGAGCGTATCGGTCCCCACGGCCGTCGAGCCGAATAGAAGCGCAAAGCGAACGTTGGGCTCTGTGCGAAGCGCCTCTCGCAGAGCTGACAGCAGGCTCCAATTGCGCCTCACGTACTCGCGCTCGGCGAGACCCATCTCGAGCTTGCGCGGGCTGGGACGCCTCGCACGCAGCGTCCCCTCGTTCGTCGCTCGTCGCAGCGTGCGCTCGCTTACCCCCACCTGCTCCGCCAACATAGCCAACCCAGACATGTGTCCATTATAGCTTCCTCGTGTGTCCGCAATGGCCAAGGATGGCCGCCCGTCCCGGCTTGCGGGGCGGACGGCCATTCGGCTACCGGCTCACGCCATACGACGTGTGCCGGGGGTGTTGTCGTGTTTTTAGCGGAAGCTCCAGGCGCTGCCGGAGGTGAGTTTGGCTTTGATGCTGCCGCCGAGAAGCATTTCGAAGGAGCCCATTCGTAGTTCGGCTGTTCCGGCGTGGAGTTCGATCGTTTGCGATGCGAGTTCTTCTTGACCGTGGGGCATGATGAAGCGTGCCTGCCCCGTGAGTTTCTGTGTGCCGAAGAACACGCATTCTTCTCCCGGGAATTTGATTTCGGCGAACGTGGTGCCCGTCTGTGGCTTGAGCAATAGGGTGTCTTCGGGGTTTTTGCTGCCGAGCGCAGCTTCGATCTTCAACGGCTTCGTTTCGATCTTCGAGCCTTCGATGAGACTGCATGCTCCTTGGCCTGAGCAACCGTTGAGCACGAGGTGCCCGATCGTCCCACCCGCAGGGTGGCTGATCACCGCGGTCAGCAGTTCGACTTTCCCGGAGCAGGTGATGGTCTGGGTACCCACGGCCGTAAGCGTGATCGTCGAGACCGTTTCTGTTGTTGACGCTAGTGATGCGGTGGTTAGCAGTTCGCTACCGGCGACGTGCCATGACGCCGCCGATGCTCCTGTTGTGCTTCCCAGTGTTAGCGCGAGCACGGTGATCGAGCCCGCGAGGATGCCTGCCAGTTTCCGTCTCATATTGTCTATCCTTTGGTTTGCTGTGTTACCCGGCGACGCCAGCGGACTAGTGTTGGCGTCGCCGGACGCTTTCCGCCCACCACGAAGAAGGGGATCCCTTTCCTGGTGGGCGCTAAACCTCTGTACGCGACACCCCGAAACACGCGTGAGCAGACCCGAAAACCGTTTGCGAGACCAGTGTTCAGGCGCGTTTGCGCGCCGAGCGCCCCCGGTGTCTCGCGGTCTTGACCTTCGCCTTCGTGCATCCGGTGATCGCGATCTTCGTGGCCCGTTTGATCACGACCCCGTTCTGACCGCTCAGCACAGTCGGGATCTTCAATGCCTGTCCGCAGAGACTGCCTTTCGCCGAGGCCGGGATGTTCGCACCTAGGATCGAATGCGGACCCTGTGGCAGGGTCGCTTCGAAGCGTGTCACGGGAGCGTCGGGGACCGTGTCCAGATGACTGTAGGTGATGCCTTTCCTGATATCTGTATGGCTAGTTAGGTCTATCCGTACGCCTTCTCCCTGTAGCACGAACACGACATCAGGGAACCCTGCCCCACCGTGTGAGACGAGGTAGGCCGGACCAGTCAACGGCTTGCTGAGTAGTGGTGTCACGGCCTTCGCGACACCAATGTTCGATCCCTGTGGACAACCCGCAGGGTTCGTGTTGAATTGTGCTTGGGTGCACGCCTTCTGCAGTGTCGAGTTACGCGACGGTAGTTGCTTGGGGAGCGTTAGATCGACCTTGCCGATATTCGCCTGCCCGCTACTGGAGGTGACCTTGATCTTCAAACTCGCACCACCATTCCTACTCGTACGCGCACCAGAAGAGGCTGACAGGACTGGTTTGAACGCCAAGGCACGACACCCCTGCGCCTGAAACGGCGTCGACACCGAAGCCTGGACGCCCTGTGTTGAGGCTACCGTGCCCGTGATGCTCATTGGGGAGCAGCTAGTCGGGTTCAATGTGAAGTTCGGGGCGTCCAGTGTCGCGTTGATCGTACGGATACGTAGCGGCACACCGTCGATGATCTGCGGCAACGGGCCAGTGACCGCGGTCACCCTCGCCGTATCAGGATCAATATGCAATGCGACACGCACGATCACATCCCCGAGGTTAAAAGGTCCCGCGACAGCGGGTACCACGACCGATAGACCAAACGGGCCACCACCATACGGACCAGTCAAGAACACCTGTCCCGATACCCACAATGGGTCAGACCCTGGTCCTACCGCGACAGTAGTCGACCCCACACGACTAGAGGACGGACAACCACCCTGACTCGCTTGTGGTTCTGGACACTGCGTCACGTGCGACACTGCGGCCAGCAATCCCGGTGGTAGTGTTGTCGAGACTGACGCGATGTTCTGTTCGCGGTCTTCGCGCTTGAGCGTCAACGTGAACGGACTATAAGAACCCGAAGCAGCGTTCGTCGTACCAGCTGTGAAAGATGGAACGAACGGAATGCTTGCGGGACACGCACCACCACTACCATCCCAATCCACGTTGAAACTACTCGACGCTGACGCGGGCGGTGTAGCTGGACTCCACGAGGACACGACCCCTGTTGTGCTTGCTGTCCAGCAGGTTTGGGCGTTCTCTAGTGACGCGCGGGGTCCTTCCCTGGTCTGCACCACCAGTTCGCTGAACGGGAACTGCGGGGTATCCTCGAAGGTCGCTGTGATCCGACCCGTACTGGGATCGACCGAGGCGTGACCAGCCAGCTTGATTATCACACCACGTTCCGACGCTTCCAATTCTAGATAAAGACGATACAGATTACCGTCGAG
>JBOGYB010000226.1:0-3904 GCA_050696555.1 Solirubrobacteraceae bacterium
GGCCGTGTCACCTCCGCGCAGCTGGTGGAGCAGACACTCACCCACATCGAGTCCACCCAGCCCACGCTCAACGCCTTCCGCGTCGTGCGTGCCGAGACCGCCCGCGCCGAGGCCGCGCAAGCAGACCGCCGTCTCGCCGCCGGCGAGCGCTTGCCACTACTGGGCGTCCCCATCGCCATCAAGGACGACGTCGACCTCGCCGAGCACCCCACCTCGTTTGGCTGCCCCGGCCCTTTCGAGCCAAAGACGCAGGACTGCGAGATGGTCCGTCGCCTGCGCGACGCCGGCGCGATAATCGTCGGCAAGACCAACACCCCCGAGGTCGGTCTCTACCCCTTCACCGAGGGATCGGCCTTCGGCGCCACCCGCAATCCCTGGAGCCTGCACCACACCCCGGGGGGCTCGAGCGGAGGCTCCGCCTCCGCGGTCGCCGCCGGCATCGTCCCCGCCGCGGTCGGCTCCGACGGCGCGGGCTCTGTACGCATCCCCGCCGCCTGGTGTCACCTCGTCGGGATCAAGCCCCAGCGTGGGCGCATCTCCACGTGGCCCGACCGCGAGTCCTTCAACGGGCTTACCTGCATCGGCCCGCTTACACGCACCGTCGCCGACACAGCGCTCATGCTCGACGTGCTCAGCGGCTCCCATCCCGAGGACCTCCATGCTCCCCCTCCCCCCTCCGAGCCCTACAGCGCAGCCGCCGCCCGTGAACCGCGCCCGCTACGCATAGCCATCTCCACACGCCACCCCTTCAGCGGCTCCCCCGTTCGCCTGCACCGCGAGATCGATAGCGCAGTGCAGCGGATCGGCAAGGTGCTGGCCGAGCTTGGTCACACCGTCACAGAGCACCACCCCCGCTACGGCCTGATGGGGATCACGCTCGTCGCCCGCGGCGAGTCCGGCGTGCACGAATGGGTCCAACAGGTCCCCGACCGCTCCCTACTCGACCCCCGCACCCGCTCCACAGCACAGTTCGGAGGGATCCTCTCCAAGACCATCCTGCCCCTCGCCCGGCGCCTGGAGCGACGTTTCCACGCCCGCATCGGCTCTCTCTTCCACGCACACGACATTTTGATTGTTCCCACAAGCGCCGCCGCCCCCCTGCCGGTGGGTAAGAGCGACGGACTCTCGAGCTTTGCCACCCAGCAGCTGATCGCCGGGGCGTGCCCTTACGCATGGCCGTGGAACGTGCTCGGCTGGCCCGGCGTCAGCGTCCCCGCCGGCCTCACCGGCGACGGGCTTCCCATCGGCGTGCAACTGCTCGGTCCCGCCAACAGCGAGCCTTTGCTGCTTTCCCTCGCCGCACAGCTGGAGCGCGTCGAGCGCTGGCACGAGCGCGTCGCTCCTCACGCGGTGAGGAACACGCCTTCCACATGACCGTCACGACGACCACCGAGCAGACTGAACGGGGAGCACCCGAGCGGGGAGTTGGTGTTACAAAAGAGGGTGACTCGCGCGCGCGTGCGCGGAGAGAGCCTTACTCCGCGCGCGTGTGCGCGAGTCATGTCGATTCGAGCAACCCACACACCACCTCCAAGGGGGGACAGGGCATGGTGGGAGCGCGCGAGCGCATGCTCCGCGCCACGCTCGAGCTGATCGCCACGGGAGGCGTAGCCGCGGTCACGAACCGTCGCGTCGCCGCGTCCGCAGGGGTGTCCCTCGGCTCGCTCACCTACCACTTCGACACCCAAACGCAGTTGCTGCGGGAGAGTCTCCTCCTCTACGTCGAGGAGGAGACTGCACGGCGAGAGCAGATCGCACGCGATCTCGCGCTCGAGAAACCGGGTGTCGAGCAACTTGCGCAAACTATCGAGCAACTGGCGGCCATCCCCTCCCAGATCCCCCGGCAGATCGCCGAACTGGAGCTCCACCTCCACGCCGCCCGTGACCCCGCTCTGCGCGACGCCTCACACCGCTGCTTTCAAGCCCACGAGCAGATCGCCGCTGCCGCGCTCACCGCCCTGGGCATCCCCGATGCGGAGCACCATGCGCCCACGGTGGTTGCACTTATGACCGGCCTTGCCGTGCGACGGCTCGCCGCAGGTGGGCACGACGCGCAGGGAACCTCCGATGCGCTGCTCTCGCTCGTGCGAGGCCTTCGCTCGCAAAGCCCCACTCAACCAGTGGGCGCCACGTCAGGCGCGCGAGCCTAGCGGCCCAGCACTCGCACGAGCTCTCGAGCTCGCGCCCTCATCCCACCCAGCAACTCGCGTACCTGCGAGAGGCCGGCACGCAACTCCGTGTCCCCCACCTCCACCGGCAACATCGAGTCCTGCAACTCCCCCAACACCCCGTCGGCCTTGCCGGCCGCATCCACTGCAGCTTCGATCAAGCCCTTGGTACCGCTCGAAGGCGCAACGGGCGAGGGTGTCGTGAAGGTGCGCCCCGGGAGGTCGTGGCGCCCGGCAAACCCTCCGTGCTCGCGCTTGGCACGCCCGTATGCCGCCCGGAGAGGCTGGAAGAGCTGCTGTTCCAAACGCTCCGCCGTGCGTTCATCCAAGTGCTCATACGCCTCACTCAACAGCGCCAACGCCATCGCGATCTCCTCAGCGGCCTGTCCGAGCGCGTCGAGTATCTGCTGTCTGCCCTCCACGGTGGTGTAGGTCACAGACACCACCCTAGCTTTCTTCCACCTACGGACGGCGCGAATCCGCGATCGGAACTGCTCCTCACGCGCGAACCTGCAATCCACTCGGCAGCCGCTATGTCCCCTAAAGTGACAGCATGGTCAAGGTCTATGTCGCTAGTCCGCTCGGCTTTTCATTGGCCACGAAGAGCTTCTACGAGACTGAGGTGCTCGACAAGGTTCGCGCCGCCGGATTCGACCCCCTGGACCCCTGGGAGGATCCTCAGGCCGACCGGGAATTCGAGAAGGCCCTCGAGCTGCCGGTTAGTGAGGCCCGACAGAACACACTGCGCGCCATAAACACACGCCTAGCCGCGAAAAATACCGCGAATATCGAACAAGCCGACGCGCTGCTTGCCATCCTCGACGGCACTGACGTGGACTCTGGTACCGCCGCAGAGATCGGTTTCGCGGCCGCGTTGAAAAAGCCCATAGTCGGCCTTCGACTTGACAAACGACAGGCGGGCGACAACGAAGGCGCAAAGGTCAACATGCAGGTCGAATGGTTCATGGGCTCCGGCGACCATCTCGTCTTTTCTATGAATGACGCGATCAGGTTACTTGGGTCGCTCACTGGGCCGTAGGGCAAGCAACCTCGCGATCGACACGGCCTGGCTCATAGCCGGCCAGAACCCGGATTTGAGGCTTTGCGGCAGGTCTGCGTGACTACGCGGTCATACGGGCTGCCACAGCTCGACCCGATTGCCATCGGGATCAGTGACCCACCCGAAGCCTCCAACACCCTCCATGTCCTGCGTCTCCTGGGCTACCTCTGCTCCCTTGGCCCGCAATTGCGCGAGCATCGCATCCAGGTCGCGGACCCGGAAGTTGAGCATGGTCTGCTGGGCGCGGGACCCGAAGTAGTCGGTCTCGGACTCGAACGCCGCAAACACCGTCGGCCCGGCTTCCTGACGCCACAGGCCGTTCTCATCGGCGTCTACTCCGAGGCAATCGCGGTACCACGCGCTCAGGGCCGCAGGGTCAGCGGCCCTGATGAAGTACCCACCGATCCCAAGCACACGTTGCATGGGGCTATCTTCCCAGGACGGTGATTGCGTCGTAGCGGTGGAGACGGTGGGAATCGTACCCATGCAAACGTTCCCACCGTGAACAGCATGCAGGTGATACGCAGAATCGCAACCTGTAGGCAATCACTTCTCGTAGTGATAGCGAGCCTGTAGCACCACGAGATCTTCGCCGAGCATCTGGTAGACAAGCCGATGCTCCTCAGTGATGCGCCGTGACCAAGCGCCGACAATCCCATACTTGAGCGCCTCCGGC
>JBOGYB010000227.1:0-3901 GCA_050696555.1 Solirubrobacteraceae bacterium
GTCCTGAGGTGAGTAAGAAGGCTGAGGGGTTGCTGTCGATTACGGAGACCTCCGTAATCGACATCGAGGAGGTTCAGGCAGCAATTGCGGATGGGCGCGAGCACGGGTTCCTCACCGCGGGGGCATTTACAACCGTGGTCGAGGATGCAGACCTGAGCAGCGAGCAGGCACACGACCTGCTCAGCTATCTGGAGGAGCACGGCATCGACGTCGTCGAGCCCTCCAGCCCCAGGGTCGAGTCCAACGCAAGTACCGACACGCTGGTGGTGGTCGACACCGAAGACGAGCCCGTAGAGCACGACGACCCCCTCGACGCCGACGAGGCCGAGGACGAAAGCGAGATCGACCAAGTCGCATTGCGCTCTCGCCTGGAGGAGCTACGCCGGGCCGAGGTAGACATGAGCGTCGAGCCGAGCCTCGACTCGCTACGCCTCTACCTGCGCTCCATCGGTCGTGTACCACTACTCACCGCCGAGGAGGAGGTTTGCCTGGCCAAGCGCATCGAGCGCGGAGACGTGTCCGCCAAGCAGCACATGATCGAGGCCAACCTACGCCTCGTCGTGTCCATCGCCAAGGGCTACCTGGGGCGCGGCATGAACTTCCTCGACCTCATCCAGGAGGGCTCACTCGGGCTGATCCGGGCGGTCGAGAAGTTCGACTACCGGCGGGGCTACAAGTTCTCGACGTACGCCACATGGTGGATTCGCCAGTCGGTCACCCGGGCGATTGCCGACAAGGGCCGCACCATTCGCATTCCGGTGCACATGGTGGAGAAGCTCAACAAGGTTGTCTACGCCGAGCGCGCGCTCATCCAACAGCTCGGCCGCGAGCCCACGCCTGCGGAGATCGCCGCCGAGCTGGAGTGCTCCACGCAGGAGGTTCGTGAGATTCTGCGCATGTCACAACAGCCGGTGTCGCTGGAGAAGCCAATCGGGGATGAGGAAGACTCGGCGCTCGCAGACTTCGTAGAGGACTCCACAGCCGCCTCCCCTTTCGACGTCGCCTCGGAGGCGATGCGCCGCCAGAGCGTCGGGCGGGTACTCGCCTCGCTCCCTCGACGTGAGCGTGAGGTCCTTGAGATGCGCTACGGCATCACCGGCGACCGGGTGCGAACCCTTGACGAGGTCGGCCGTGCTTTCAATATCACCCGCGAGCGCGTCCGCCAGATCGAGTCCCGCACACTCAAGAAGCTCCAGACGGCTCCCGAGGCCCAAGAGCTGCGCGAGGCTAGCTGAGCGGCGCTTTGACATCCGGAGACGAACGTATGTTTGTCTCATGGCTGTCTTGTCCTCACGCCGACAAGGAGATCTTGGGGAGATCTCCGCGATTGAATGGTTGAGCACCCAAGGGCACTCGATCTATCTGCCCCTGGGACACAGCCCTCACTGCGATCTTGTTGCCGAAGCGACCGAGAAACTCCTACGTATTCAAGTAAAGACCTGCACGGTCTTCCGAAACGGTCGTTGGGACGTGACCCTATGCACAAGAGGCGGCAACCGCAGCTGGAACGGCCTTGTCAAGCGCCTTGACACATCAAAGATCGACTATCTCTTCGTTCTGGTCGGCGACGGGCGACGCTGGTTCATTCCGGCAAACGCAATAGATGGTGGGACAGGCATCTTGTTGGGCGGCCCCAAGTACCAGAGCTTTGAGGTGGCACGAGGACGGATGCTCCCATCGCGAGAGCCACATTGATCGCTATCATCGCCACCTCTTGGCGGGGTTCCCGAGCGGTCAAAGGGACGAGACTGTAAATCTCGCGGCTCAGCCTTCGCAGGTTCGAATCCTGCCCCCGCCACTCATTCGGTCAGCTTTCAAGACGCTGCGCAAGCACGCGCGCTTCCGGAGTGCTGACCGTGACATGCTCGAGCGCCCCCTGGTTGCGGACCTGAAAGCAGAGCGCCGGGACCCCCCGACGCACCACCCAGGCACGGTCGAGGCGGATCGAACGACATACGTAATAGAGCCACGGCAGCCGCAGCCCAACCTTGAGCCCGGCGCGCATGACGTCGTACAGCGGGTCCTCTAGCACCTCCACCTTGCTCACATCCGAGCGTGGGACGTTGATGTTGCCGAGCAACCCCAGAATCTTCTCGACCACAGAGAGACGGATCTCAATCTTTTCCTCAGATAGGTGCACGCGCACGGCCATCAGGGTAATCAAGAACCAACACGGACCTTCGGGGTCGTATAGCCAACGCAGCAGAAGGGAGAGTTGCGGTCATGGAGTCCTCCACCCCTACTCGTGTGCTCGTAGTGGAGCACAAGACCACCACGACGCAAGCGTTGCTCGACGCCGTCCGCAAGCGAGCGCGGCGCGGACCCTGCACGTTCACCTTGCTAGTACCAAACCCCGCTCACGGCCTTCACAAGGTTGTCGATCCGGAGGATCAGGGCGCGATGGAAGCACGAGGCACCCTCAGCGACACCCTCCCGGCACTACAACGCGCAACCGGGATGCCCGTGGAGGGCATCGTCGGCGACCCAGATCCCGTTGCCGCGGTGGAAGATGCACTCAACCTGCACGGCTTCGATGAGGTGATCATCTCGACTCCTAGCCCACGCTTGGCGCGTTGGCTGAAGCTCGACCTTCCCAGCAAGGTCTCTGGGATGGGGGTGCCTGTAACCACCGTCGCACGTTCCCATGACGATCATCCCGCAGTGGCCGCATGAACGACGGCACGGGGAACGTACGATTGTCTGTAGACCTTCCGTCTGCGGACAGCGACAGTGTTATTCATGGAGTCAGTCCGCGAGCAGTTCGCCGCCAACCTGCGCCGCCATCGCAAGCGAGTGGGACTCTCGCAGGAGGCACTCGCAGACGTGTGCGACCTACACCGAACGGAGATCAGCCTTCTGGAGCGTTGCAAGCGTTCGCCGCGCCTTGAGACGATCGTGATCCTCTCGAGAGGGCTCGAGCTCGCCTCGCCGGCGGAGCTACTCGACGGAATGAGCTGAGAACAGGTAGCTACAACTCGAGCTTGTCGAAGCTCGAGGCGGCTCGCGTGGCGAACACGAAGTCACCGACGCGGTGAATCAAGCCCGCCGCATCGAGGTTCGCAAGGCCATCGAGCACCTCGAGGCGCGAAGCGCTGAGCTGGCGTACCAACTCCTCCACCGACCACAGGCTGCCAGAGTCGAAGTTCAGCAGCAGAGCGAGTATCGCGCCCTCCGCCTGCCGCCCTTGCGCCACCGTCGCACAACTTCCATGTCCATCCATCACTTCGGCCCTCCTTTGCGCCGAGGCTCAGTCCCACCGCGTTGGCAATGGTCCCGAAGCCACACATTCGTAGACGCAAGCGAAACTACTCAGCAACCCGGACGGGAATTGGCGAACACATGTTCTGGCGATGGCCGCGACCACCGCTCTTGGCGGAGCGTACGTCGGGTAGAAAGCGCGAGCAGTCCGGACACGGTACTCGGTATGATCCACCAAGCCGCAACGCCCCTGTCCGCCGCTAGCGCTGTCACCGCTAGCGATAGCGCTACGCCGATAATGGTGATCCAATCGTTGCCAAGGATCATCTCCCATATGGTGAGCGGCAGCTTCCATATACGGTGGTTGTCTCCCGGATCGGCCATTTCGACTTGGTCGAAGCCGGCATTCAGTTGTTCGACACGCAACAGGTCTCGCCTCGCGGTGCGTCGCACTGCGGTGGAGATGGCGACGGCAACTGCGAGAACGGAAGGGATGATCGCCAGTACCGCGGCGTCGCCGCCGGGCCAATGTGCACCAGCGCCCTCTGCACCCCAAAATACTCCAAAGGAAGTGAGCATCACTCCGACGATCAGCTTCAGCGTGTTCTCCGGCACTCGTGTCAGCGGCGCTCTGACCATAAGACCCGACACAACAACGACGGCGATGGCGATCGCGGCTGCGCCGACCGCGAGACCTATGCGA
>JBOGYB010000228.1:0-3896 GCA_050696555.1 Solirubrobacteraceae bacterium
GCTCTCGACCCCGCCACCAAACGTCCCAATCGGCGTGAACTGGTGGCCACCGTCGCGCTGCTGCGCAATCGCGCCGGCGCTCAAGTGACAGTGCTCGACCGCCGCCTCGACACTGTCTATGCGCCCGTGAATCAAGACCTCGACGTGCCCAGCTATTTCACGCAAGCACGCCGCGCCTTGCGTACCAATCGTGGGGTGCACACGCTCGTGGGCGACGAGCTAGTGGCAGCCGAGCCAATGCGCATCGGCGAGAACGGGACCACCTACGCGGTGGTGCTCGTGCGCCGCCTGCAGTACGTCAGCTCGGCCGTGCACGTTGTGCGAAGCGCGTTCGTCAAGGCCGCCGCCGTCGGCCTGGGGATCGCCCTGCTACTCGGGATCGCGCTCACCACCACACTGCTGCGACGGCTCGAGCGGCTGCGCGAAGCCGCCGGCGAGCTCGAGCGGCGCGGCCTGGATGCGCCCCTGCACGTCGAGGACTCCCACGACGAGATCGGTGACCTCACACGCGCCTTCGCAAGCATGCAGGAACGGCTACGCCGCCAGGAGCAGGCGCGCCATGCGTTCGTCGCCACCGCCTCGCACGAGCTGCGCACCCCACTCGCCTCGCTCGACGGGACGCTCGAGCTGCTCGCCGACGACCTCGAGCCGGATCGTCTGGACATAGAGGACGCGCGCGAGCGCACCACGCGCGCGCGTGAGCAGTCGCGGCGACTATCGAGCCTTGCCACAGACCTGCTCGACCTGAGCCGTCTCGACGCCGAGGCCCCGCTGCGCACCGAGCCGGTCGAGCTGAACGAGCTCTCCCGTGCCGTGGCAGCCGAGTTCGAGCGCCGCGCCGGCGAACAGGAGACGCAAATCCAGGTGTCCCCCGCGCCGGATGCCTGTTGGGCTGAAGGGGACCCGGGCGCAATCGCGCGGATCGCACGCATCCTGCTCGACAACGCGATCGGGGTGGCACCCGGCGGCACAAGTGTCCGGCTGAGCACAGCAACGTCCTATGAGGGCGCCGAGATCGGGGTGAGCGACAGCGGCCCGGGGGTGCCGGAGGATGAGCGCGAGCGCATCTTCGAGCGCTTCCAGCGCGGCGCCGCCTCACGTGGCCATAGCGGCTTCGGCCTGGGGCTGGCGATTGGCCGCGAGCTCGCCCAGAGAATGGGCGGCTCGCTTGGCTTGCGAGAAGAGCCCGAAGAAAGAGGAGCGTGCTTTGTCCTGCGCCTGCCCGCCGCTCTGCTGGAGGACGAGCACGTCCGCTGATGCACGTGGCGAGCGCCGCGACAGGGTCCATACCGCGCAGCCGTCGTCGATCCGCGAGGATAGGAGCTATGAACCCCCAATCTCCCGGCACCGGCGAAGCAGGTGTCTCGAACTTGCTCGCAGAGATCGCAAGCTCGGCTCAAGCGAGCGGACAGCTCGCGCTGGACACGGAGTTCATGGGCGAGGGTCGCTACCGCACCCTGCTGTGTCTGATCCAGCTCGCGGTCACCAACGCCGGCGAAGGACAGCGGATCGAGCTGGTGGACCCTCTCGAGCACGCAAATTCCTCGACCTCGCCGGAGACCCCCACAACGCCCGGCTGGGGCGAGCCGCTCGCCTACACGCTCGAAGACCCGACGATCGAGATAGTCGTGCACGCCGGACGCCAAGACGTCGCGCTGTTGCGACGCGCACTCGGATGCGATATCAGCAATGTCTTCGATACCCAGGTTGCGGCAGGTTTCCTTGGAATGGCTGCGCAAAGCTCCTACGAGACCCTGCTTGCCGAGACCCTTGGCGTGCGGCTTGCCAAGAGCGCCAGCTTCACCCGCTGGGACGCTCGTCCGCTCTCTGCCGAGCAGCTCTCCTACGCACGCGAGGATGTGGTGCACCTGCTGGAGCTCGCCGCCGAGATCAAGCGTCGCCTACAAGAGATCGGACGCCTCGAGTGGGCACACGAGGAGTGCGAGTACCTGGAGGGCGTGACCGACGAGCGTGATCCCGAGACGATCTTCGAGCGGCTGCCGCGCATCAGGGGGCTCAGCGCGCCCTCTCAGGGCATTGCGCGCGAGCTCGTGGAGTGGCGCGAGCGCGCCGCCGCTGAGCGCGACCGGCCTGTGCAAAGCGTGCTTGGGGACAGCGCGCTCGTGGAGATCGCGAAGCGAAAGCCCTCATCCACACGCAAGCTGGAAGACATCAGAGGGGTCGGCCAGGGCAGCATGCGCCGGCGCGGTGAGGAGATTCTCCGCGCTGTGGAGCGCGGCCTCGAGAGGACCGAGAGCCCGCTTGCCGCAAACACGCGCCCCCCCTCGCCCCAGCCTGAGGACGCCCCGCTGATCGCGCTCTGCGAGGCGCTCGTGCGAACGCGCGCGCGCGAGGCCAACCTCGCCTACGAGCTGCTCGCCTCCCGCGCCGACCTGCAAGCCATAGTCGTAGGCGATCGCACCGACGCCCGCGCCGACGTGCGCACGCTGCGTGGGTGGCGTGGCGAACTTGTGGGCCAGGAGCTGCTCGACCTGTTGCACGGACGCGTATCGCTAGCCGTGAAGGGCCGTCTCCTACGAGTCAGCCATACCTGACCATCACTCCAAACCGTGACTATTCGATGTGGTTGTAAACGGTGAACATCGGCATATACATCGAAATGACGATAAAGCCGACGATCGAGCCGATCACTATGATCATGACGGGCTCGAGGATCGAAGTGAGCGCTTTCACCGACGCTTCGACTTGGTCCTCGTAGAAGTCGGCAACCTTGGAGAGCATCGCGTCCAGCGCGCCCGTCTCCTCACCCACGCCCACCATGTGTGTGACCATTGTCGGGAAGATCGTCGCCTTCGACAGCGGCTCGGCGATCGTACCGCCCCGCTTGACCGACGCGATCACCCCGTCCATCGCCTCCTCCACGACGATATTGCCCCCGGTCTTACCGACGATCTCCAGCGCCAGCAACAGCGGCACACCCGCGGTGGTAAGTGAGGCAAGTGTGCGCGACCACCGTGCGACCGCCACCTGCTGAACGATCGTGCCGATCTTCATCGGTACGCGCAGACGGAAGCGATCCCACTGGGGGCGCCCCCACGACGATTTCTTCCACTGAAGGAATCCGAATATGAGTAGTGCGGTTACGCCGAACATCGCCCACCAGTAACCCACCACAACGTGCGACATCATCACCGACACTTCAGTGATGGCGGGAAGTTTGCCCCCGAACTGCTTGAACACGCCGGCGAACACCGGTACGAGAAAGGCGACTAGCGCCATCATCACGCCCACGGCAAAAATGATCACAAGCGCTGGATAGATCATCGCGGAGCGGATCTGGCGGCGCAGCGAGGCGTCCTTCTCCAGTTGATCGGCAACGCGCATCAACGATTCCTCCAGGAGCCCTCCGGCCTCACCGGCGCGCGTCATCGCCACGAACAGCGGGTTGAACACCTTTGGGTGCGCTTCCATCGCTCCGCTCAGCGAGAGCCCCGCCTCGACGTCCTTGCGCACCTGGATGACCGTTTCCTTGAGGAACTTGTTCTCGGTCTGCTCCTCGAGCACGTAGAGCGCGCGCAGTATCGACAGCCCCGAGGAGATCATCGTGGCGAGCTGGCGTGAGAAGACGGCAAGCTCGCCCGCCTTCACCGTCTTCATGAAGCTCAGCTCGATCTCCTTTGACGCGTGCTTGTCGGCGATGTCGAGCACAATCATCCCGCGCGACTTCAGCTGGTTGGACACCGCCTCCTTAGAGTCCGCCTCGATCTCTCCGCGTGCCTTCACGCCGGCGAGATCCATCGCCTTGAAGACGTACGTGCTCATCGCTCAAACCTGAGACTCATGCTCACCGGGGACACGAGGAATTTTGGGTGGAAGTGAGGGCTCATGCGGCCATTGCCCCGGTGCCGAGCAAACGACGCAACTCCTCGGGCGCC
>JBOGYB010000229.1:0-3894 GCA_050696555.1 Solirubrobacteraceae bacterium
AGATCGACCGTCCCGACGCACGCGTATCGGAGGTCATCGACGAGGTGTACGAGTTGTTCCTCGACCTCGACGCCGACGAGGAGCAGATCGAGTTCCCGATCGTCTACTGCAACGCCCGCGCCGGCATCGCCACGCTCGACTACGTGGCGGGCGCCCCCACCCCCACCGAGGGTACCCTCGCGCCGCTGCTCGACCTGCTGCTCGAGCACATCCCTGCGCCCGTCTACGAGCCGGGTCATCCGTTGCAAGCGCTGGTCACGAACCTCGACGCCTCTCCCTACGTGGGCCGGCTCGCGATCTGTCGTGTACGCAACGGGGAGATCAAACGGGGGCAGCAGGTCGCTTGGTGTCGCGCCGACGGCTCCATCGAGCGCGCGCAGGTCTCAGAGCTCTACGTCAGCGAGGCGCTCGACCGTGTCGACGCCGCGCAGGCCGGCCCCGGCGAGATCATCGCCATCGCAGGCATACCCGAGATAACGATTGGCGAGACCCTTGCCGACCCCGCCGATCCGCGCCCGCTGCCGGTCATCACCGTCGATGAGCCCTCGCTGTCGATCACCGTCGGCATCAACACCTCTCCGCTTGCCGGCAAGGAGGGCTCCAAGCTAACCGCCCGCCAGGTGCGCGAGCGGCTCGGCCGCGAGCTCATCGGCAACGTTTCGCTGCGGGTGCTCGACAGCGACAAGGGGGGTGGCGATCACAATCGGTGGGAGGTGCAGGGGCGCGGCGAGCTTCAACTTGCGGTGCTCGTGGAGATCATGCGTCGCGAGGGCTTCGAGCTGACTGTCGGCCAGCCGCGCGTGCTCATCCGCAATATTGACGGCAAGCGCCACGAGCCATTCGAGCGCCTCTCCATCGACGTACCAGACGACTATGTGGGAGTCGTCACCCAAATGCTCGCTTTGCGCAAGGGCCGCATGGAGCACATGACCAACCACGGCACAGGTTGGGTGCGGATGGACTACATCGTCCCCGCCCGCGGCCTCATCGGCTTCCGCACCGAGTTCCTGACAGAGACCCGCGGCACCGGCCTCATGCACCACGTCTTCGACCGTTGGGAGCTGTGGGCGGGCGAGCTGCGCACCCGCCCCTCGGGCTCGCTCGTGGCAGACCGCGCCGGTGCCACCGCCACCTACTCGCTCACAAGCCTCTCAGAGCGGGGCATGCTCTTCGTGGGCCCCGGCGAGGAGGTCTACGAGGGGATGATCGTCGGCGAAAACTCCCGCTCTGAGGACATCGACGTGAACCCCACCAAGGAGAAGCACCTCACCAACATCCGCTCCTCCAACTCGGACGTATACGAGCGCCTCGCCGCCCACCGCAAGCTCACGCTCGACGAAGCGCTGGAGTTCGTCCGCGATGACGAGTGCGTGGAGGTCACCCCCGCGACGGTCCGCGTGCGTAAGGTGCAACTGGGCAAGACCGACCGCCTGAAGGCCGCGCGCTTGCGGCGGTAGCTAACCGGGTGTCACGTCGAGCACAGGAACGTTGTAGCGCTTGACCTTGGGGTCCCCCGTCGCGAGCGTCAGGCCCTCAAGGCGCGCCTGGGCGACGAGCATCCGGTCGAAAGGGTCGCCATGAAAAAGGGGTAGGCGTCCAGCCTCGCGCGCATGCTCGTAGCTGATTCCGAGGCGCTCGAAACCCGATTCATCGACTAGACGGATCGTGTCTTCGACCGTGCGCAGCTTGTTCAGGGCACGCTTGATCTCTATCTCCCAGACTGTTACGGCACTGACGAAGATCGTGTTGGCGCCCTCTTCGACTATCTCTCGCGTCTCGTCGCCGAGACGTTTGTCGGCTGCCCAGATAAGCACATGGGTGTCGAGCAGTAGTCTCAGTCGCCCTCGCCCTCGAAATACTTCTGGATCTCCCACGGCAGTGGGTCATCGAAGTCGTCGCTCACCCACACCTTGCCCTCCCACAACCCGAGCTTGCGCTTCTTGCGTGGCTCCTCGATCGGCACGAGCTTCGCCAAAGCGTGACCGTTACGTGCGATCACGATCTCCTCCCCTTTGGAGGCGCGCTCGGCAAGTTGGGAGAGGTGCGTCTTGGCGTCGTGCATGTTATGGACCTCAGCCATTGCTTAGTCCAGCTTAGCAGCCTTGCGGCCGGCGCACGCGTCGGAGTTGGCCGATAGGGTGCCGACCCATGAACAGATCGAGGAGAAGATTGAACGCTGCGCTCGCCGCCCTATGTGTTGCGCTAGTTGCCACCGTGCTTGCGGTTCCCGCAGGCGCCGCGACCGTGCACTTCGAAAAGGAGACCCTCAAGGCCTACGAAGGCCAGTTGCACAAGAGGGAAGTGCACGCTGTCACTTTCCACTCCGGTAGCCCCAGCGGGCATCTGCACATCTCGCTCAACAACGGTGGGCACATGACGGTCGAATACCCCTCGGCCCAGCAGGCATCGCTCATCGCCGCCGCCGAAGCCGTCAATACACGCGTGAAGGTGGCGACGGTGAAAGCCAAGAAAACGACCGCGGTCAAACACAAACTGCGCTACATCGCAGGTGGGCTCTTGATCGTCGTGATCATCGTAGTGCTGGTGGTGCTGCTCATCGGTCGCCGCCGCGCGCTCGCCGAGGGCGACCCGCAGTCGCCTCCGGGGGGGAGCGCCGCCTAGCAGAGGGGCCGCTTGCTCGCCCCTCGCGCGCGCGGCGCCGGCTCGGCGTGGAGGGCGTGCACGGCGCGGTGCACGTCGTGGGCAAGCATGTCCACCATGTCGCGTGAGAAGTTCTCCTTCACCACCATCCGCAACACCGTGAGGTGCTCCGCGTTGGGGGGGAGGGTGTAGGCAGGGACGATCCACCCGTGCTCCCGCAAGCGCTCGGAGAGCAGTGTGAGATCGGATCGCTCGGGGTCGCTTGCCCGCAGCGCCACGATCGGGAAATCGGAGCCGTCGTTGAGTAGCTCCAACCCCTCGATCTTGCCCAGCTTCGACGCGAGTGCCTGGGCATTGGAGAGCACGTTCGCCACTATTTCTTTATACCCCTCGTGGCCGAGCCGCAGGAAGTTGAAGTACTGGAGCACCACCGAGTTGGACGGGCGCGAGAAGTTGAGCGAATAGTTCGGCATGTCTCCGCCGAGATAGTTGATGTGGAACACCAGCTCCTCGGGTAGGTCCGAGCGGTCGCGGAACACCACTGTCCCCATGCCCGGGTACACCAGCCCGAACTTGTGATTCGACACGTTGATCGAGCGCACTTGGGAGAGGCGGAAATCCCATTCGAGGGCAGGTTGTGAGAAGGGCACGACAAAGCCCCCGCTGGCGGCATCGATGTGTAGTGGGATGTGCCACCCCCGCTCCTCCTCCACACGCGCGAGCAGCTCGTTGATCGAGGCGAGGTCGTCCATCTGGCCGGTGAACGTCGTGCCGAGCAATCCCGCCACGGCGATCGTGCGCTCGTCGATCAGTGACTCCACCTGGGCTGCGCCGATTGTGTAGCGGTCCTCCTCCATCGGCGCCACTCGTGCCTCCACCTCGAAGTAGCGGGCGAACTTCTCCCAGCAGGTGTGCACGTCGGCGCCCATCACCATGTTGGGGCGATCCGTCGGCTCTTTCGCCGCCTCGCGGCGGCGTTGCCACGAGCGCTTGTGGGCGAGCATCGCGAGCATGATCGCCTCGGATGACCCGATCGTGGCGGTGCCGGTTGGTTTCTCGCCGGCGGGGGCGTGGAAGAGGCGACCGATCATCGACACCACACGCTGGTGCACCTCCTCGGTCTGCGGATACTCATCCTGATCGATCAGATTCTTGTTGAGCGTCTCCACGGCGAGCTTGTCGGCTTGGGGCTCCATCCAGCTCGTCACGAACGACGCCAGGTTGAGCGCGGGGTTGCCGTCGAGGTTGAGCTCGTCGTGCACGAGCTGGTAGGCGGCATCGCCGCTCATCCCC
>JBOGYB010000230.1:0-3886 GCA_050696555.1 Solirubrobacteraceae bacterium
GACCGCGGGGAGACGCGTGTCGCTCTCGCTGCAACCTTCCGCGGCTGTGTACGTGTGTCTGATCGGAGACAACGGACGGAAGGTGATCCCGGGGACGATCATTCAACCTCCTTACACACCTGTGACCTACCACGCGGCGCGCTTTGCAATCACGCTGGGGAATAACGCGGTGACGATGTACGTGGACGGCAAGCCCCGCAGCGTGCCCGCCTCCTCGACGGCGATCGGGTACACGGTGACGAGCGCAGGGCGCAAAACGCTCGCGGCAAGCAAGCAGCCGACCTGTAAATGAGCACGGGAAGACCGGTGCGGGCGGGGATCGTGATCACCGGCACGGAGGTGCTAACCGGTCGTGTGCGCGATCGCAACGGTCCTTGGCTGTCAGACCGGCTGTTTGAGGTGGGGGTGGACCTAGCGCACATAACGATCGTGGGGGATCGCCCGGGGGACATGGAGGCGGCACTCCAGTTCATGGCGAGAGAGGGTGTGGACGTGGTGCTGACGAGCGGTGGGTTGGGACCGACCGCCGACGATTTGACCGCGGAGGTGGTGGGTCGCTTCCAGGAGCGTGAGATGGTGGCGGACGAGGCGCTGGAGGGTCGTATAGCGGAGATATTGCGCCCGCTTGCGGCGCGCTATCCACACCTTGATCGTGAGGCGATAGCGAAGGGAAACCGCAAGCAGGCGACGATCCCGCTGGGGGCAACGGTGCTTGAGCCGGTGGGAACTGCGCCAGGGCTTGTGGTGCCGCCGGCGGACGGTCGCAAGGGACCGACGGTAGTGGTGCTACCGGGGCCGCCACGCGAGTTGCAACCGATGTGGGCGCAGGCCGTCGCCACCGCGGCGTGGCGAGAAGCCGTGTCGGGCGCGCTGGTGTACCGCCAGCGGATGCTGCGGCTGTTCGGGATACCGGAGTCGGAGATCGCCGAGACGTTGCGCGAGGGCGAACGCCAGGGCATCGCCCTCTCGGAGCTCGAGATCACGACCTGTCTGCGGGGGGGTGAGATCGAGATCGTGACGCGCTACGAGCCAGCGGCCGAGGACTCCTATGAGGCGTTTGCGAGACTCGTGGAGGAGCGCCACTCGGACACGCTCTACTCCACGGATGGGACGACCGTCGACGATCAGGTGGCGGCGCTGTTGCGCAGTGAGCAGACCACCACCATCGCGGTGGCGGAGTCGTGTACCGGGGGGTTGCTGGCGGCGCGCCTGACCAACCCTCCGGGAGCATCGGAGTACGTGTTGGGGGGAGTGGTGGCGTACTCCAACGACGTGAAGGAGACCTCTGTAGGAGTGCCATCGGAGACGATCGAGGCTCATGGCGCGGTGTCGGGCGAGGTGGCACATGCGCTCGCGCAGGGCGCGCGGGAGCGCCTGCGGGCTGACGTGGGGGTGGGTGTGACGGGAATCGCCGGACCGGGGGGCGGCAGCGAGGAGAAGCCGGTGGGGTTGGTGTGGACGTGCGTGGTTGGTCCCGACGGCGCGAGCCTGACGCGTTCGGTGCGACTGCCAGGTGCCCGCCCGGACGTGCGCGAGCGAGCGGTAACCGTGGCGATGCACCTGATCCGTCGCCTACTGACGGGAGAGAGCGATGGCGAGCGCGGCGTGCAGCCGTCTGCGCAGGGACCGTTGCTGCGATGAGCAAGCGCAGATACCCACAAGAGAGGCATCGCCCTACCCTGAGTCGGTGACCCATGGGGCGACAGCGCGACTGTTCGTGGCGGTGGACCCACCGGGGGATGTGTGCCGGCAGCTTTCGGAGTGGACGCGAGGAGCCACTCGGCGAGCAGACGAGGGGTCCTCGCTGCGGGTACTCGACCCCGAGCTGTTGCATGTGACCCTGTGCTTCCTTGGCAGCCGACCGGCTGGTGAGATCGAGCTGCTTGGTGGGCTACTCGGCGAGTGCGAGGGCGCGGTAGGGAAGCTGTCGGTTGGCGCGCCATTGTGGCTGCCGCCCCGCCATCCACGAGCATTGGCGGTGGAGCTGCACGACGAAGACCACAAGCTCGCTCGGCTACAGACAGAAGTGGTGGAGGTGCTCGACGAAGTTGGGGATGACGGTCGCGAGCAAGTCGGCGCCAAACGTCACTTCCGCCCGCACGTGACCGTCGCACGGATGGGGCACGGCGTCGCACCCCGCGAGCGAGTGCTGCCACCAACGCCGGCCCTCTCGTTCGTCCCCACCGAGCTGATTCTCTACCGCTCGTGGCTATCGCCGGAGGGGGCAAGCTACGAGGCCATGGTCACGCACCCGATCGGGTGATCTCCACCTGCGGGAGATCGTGTACATCTACGATAAACCACCATATGACCATGTTAATATGGTCATATGGACAGAACATTGACTGCTACTCGTTTCAAGGCTCAATGCCTTGCGCTGCTTGACGAGGTAGCCGATACGGGCGAGTCGCTGCTCATCACCAAGCACGGCCGGCCGGTCGCGCGCGTCGAACCAATTCAACCGCCGGTATCGCTACGGGGCAGTGTCAAGTTTGCGAGCTCTGACGAGGATCTCATCGCGCCATTGCCCGAGCAGTGGGACGCCGCGTAGCCGGTGATCGTTCTCGACACGCACGTGTGGCTGTGGTGGACAGCCGAGCCCGCAAAGCTCAGTGTGCCTGCGCAGGACGCAATCGACCATGCCGATCGAATCGGCCTCGCCACGATCAGCTGTTGGGAGGTCGCGATGCTCGCCGAGGCGGGTCGCATCGAGCTCGACCGTTCAACCGGAACCTGGATCGAGCAGGCGCTCGCGGATGTGCGCACACAATCGCTGCCACTCACCAGCACCATCGCGGCTCACGCCGCTCTGCTCGGTGGCGAGGGCTTCGTGGGCGACCCGGCCGACAGAATCATCTACGCCACGGCCCGCGACGCCGGTGCGCGTCTGGTCACTCGCGACAAGAGCCTGCGCGAGTTCGATCGTCGCGGAACGATCTGGTAGCCAAAGCAGACTTGCCAACGCATGGCGGTTACCCTTTGTGAACCTATGGCGAAGCGCTACCACGTGACCACCTTCGGGTGCCAGATGAACGAGCACGACTCCGAGCGGATGAAGGGGATGCTCGAGTCGCTGGGATACAGCGAGGCGGAGGAGCGCTCGGCGGCCGACCTGATTCTGTTCAACACATGCTCGATCCGCGAGAGCGCTGACAGTCGCTTCATCGCGCACCTCGGCGAGGCGAAGCGGCTCAAGCGCGAACAGCCCGAGCGCGTAGTGGGCGTGGGGGGGTGCTGGGCGCAATCGGTCAAGGAGGAAGTGTTCGAGCGCTTCCCGTTCGTGGACGTGGCGTTCGGGCCGGGACAGACACACAAGCTCGCCGAGTTCTTGACCAGCGATTCGCTCACCGCGCAGGGGTATTTCGAGTTCGAGGGCTTCACCGGACACCTGCCGGCGAAGCGAATGCGGGACTTCCAGGGGTGGGTGCAGATCAGCGTGGGATGCAACTGTCGTTGCTCGTACTGCATCGTGCCCTCCACGCGCGGGCGGGAGGTGTCGCGCCCGCTGGAGGAGCTCGTGGCGGAGGTAGAGGCGATGGCGCAGGACGGCGTATGCGAGGTGACGTTGCTCGGTCAGAACGTGAACTCCTACGGGCGCGATCTGCTTGTGCCCCGCGATGAGATACGCGTGGAGGGAGGGGGAATGGGTATCTCTTTTGGGGGTGACTCGCGTGCGCGCGTTAAAGCTCGCTCGCGCAACTTCGCCGAGCTGCTCCATGCTCTCGACGCGATCGAGGGGATCGAGCGCATCCGCTACACGAGCCCCCACCCGAAGGACATGAAGGAGAACGTGATCCGCGCGCACGCGGAGCTCGAGAGCGTGTGCGAGCACGTGCACCTCCCGCTCCAATCGGGATCGAGTCGCATCCTCAAGGCGATGCGGCGC
>JBOGYB010000231.1:0-3883 GCA_050696555.1 Solirubrobacteraceae bacterium
GAGGACGGTGTTGCCGATGATGACGTTCTCCTCCGCCACGAAGTGCTCGCCGACCTCGCGTGAGGGACGCACGGAGAGCACGCCGCCGGAGAGACCCTTACCGGTGTAGTCGTTGGTGTCGCCCTCGAGCTCAAAGGTGACGCCGGGGGCCAGCCAGCCGCCGAAGCTCTGGCCGGCTGAGCCGCGAAAGCGCACGTGTATGGAGTCGGGTGGAAGTCCCTGCGCGCCGCGGGCACGGGCGATGTGACTTGAGAGGATGCCTCCCACGCAGCGATTGACGTTGCGGATCGGCAGGTCTATCTCCACCCGCGCGTGTTGCTCATCGGTATGGGCGTTGCCATCGGGGCTGCTCCCCGATGGGGCACCACCTGCCTGGATAAGGGTCTGCGAGCGCTTCACGAGCTCCCAGTCGAGCGCGTCGTCGAGCACCGCGGGTGGTGGCTTTACACGATGACGGGGCGCGCCGTCGGGCAGCTCTATGTGGGCGAGGATGTGGGTGAGGTCCACGCCGCGCGCCTTCCAGTGCTCGATCGCCTCCTGCGCGCCGAGTAGATCTACGCGGCCGATCGCTTCATCCAGGGTGCGCAGCCCCAGCGAGGCAAGAATCTCACGCACTTCCTCGGCGACGAAGAAGAAGAAGTTGACAACGTGCTCGGGGCGACCCTTGAAGCGCTTGCGCAGCTCGGGGTCCTGCGTGGCGATCCCCACCGGGCAGGTGTTTAGGTGGCAGGCGCGCATCATGATGCAGCCGGTGGCGATCAAGGGGGCGGTTGAGAAGCCCATCTCGTCGGCGCCGAGCATCGCGGCGATGACGACGTCGCGGCCGGTCTTCAACTGACCGTCGGTCTGCACCACGATACGGGAGCGCAGGTCGTTGAGCAGCAGTGTCTGCTGGGTCTCGGCAAGACCGATCTCCCACGGCACGCCCGCCGCCTGAATCGAGGAGAGGGGCGATGCGCCCGTTCCGCCATCGTGCCCGGCGATCAGCACACGGTCGGCGTTGGCCTTGGAGACACCCGCGGCGACGGTCCCCACACCCACCTCGGAGACGAGCTTGACCGACACCTGGGTGCCAGGGTTGGAGCAGCGCAGGTCGTAGATCAGCTGCTTGAGATCCTCGATCGAGTAGATGTCGTGGTGGGGTGGCGGGGAGATGAGGCCCACGCCGGGGGTGGTGTGACGGATCGAGCCGATGTAGGCGTCGACCTTGTGGCCCGGCAGCTGGCCGCCCTCCCCGGGCTTTGCCCCCTGGGCCATCTTGATCTGCAGCTCGTCCGCGTTGACGAGATAGTGGATGGTGACGCCGAAACGGCCAGAGGCGACCTGCTTGATCGCCGAGCGGCGCCGGTCGCCGTTGGGGTCGGGGGTGAAGCGTGAGGGGTCCTCCCCACCCTCACCCGTGTTGGAGCGCCCGCCTAGACGGTTCATCGCGATCGCAAGCGTCTCGTGGGACTCGCGCGAGATGGAGCCAAGACTCATCGCGCCGGTGCAGAAGCGCCGTACGATCTCCTTCGCCGGCTCCACTTCCTCAAGCGCGATCGGCTCACGTCCCTCGCCACCGACACGCAGCAGACCGCGCAGCGTGGCCTTGCGGGCGGCGTCGTCGTTCACGGCAGCCGCATATTCGCGGTACTTGGCGAAAGCCGGGCTATCGCGCACCTCGCTACCCGCGGCAGCATCGCCCGCGAGGGCCGCGGTGACGTTGCCGTTGGCCGAGCGCACCGCGTGCTGGACGAGCGCGATCGTCTCGGGGTTCCACATGTGGTGCTCGCCGTCGCGTCGCCAGGCGTACACGCCGCCAACGGGAAGCAGGTCGTCGTGCGGAGCGGGATAGGCGCGCGCGTGGCGCTCCAGGGCCTCGGTGGCGAGCACGTCCAGCCCGACGCCACCGATGCGCGAGGCGGTGCCGGTGAAGTGGCGGTCGATGAGCGCGGGCTCCAGGCCCACGGCCTCGAAGATCTGGGCGCCGCGGTAGGACTGGATCGTTGAGATACCCATCTTGGAGATCGTCTTGAGCAGCCCCTTCCCTATCGCCTTCACCGTGTTCTGGGCTGCCTGCTCGGGCGTGAGGCTCACCCGCGAGCCGTTCTCGGCGCGCGTGATGTGCCCCTGTGCGACGAGCTCGTCGAGCGTCTCGAGCATCACGTATGGGTTTACCGCGCTAACCCCATAGCCGATGAGCGTGGCGAAGTGGTGCACCTCGCGCGGCTCCCCCGACTCGAGCACGATGCCGGCGCGCAGGCGGGTGCCCTCGCGCACGAGGTGGTGATGGACGGAGGAGACCGCGAGCAGTGAGGGGATCGGCGCCCGCTTCGGCCCCACCAAGCGATCGGAGAGGATGATGATGTTGACCCCCTCGGCGATCGCCTCGTGCGCTTCGCCGCAGACACGCTCGAGCGCCTCCGCCATACCGGCGGGGCCACCGTCGACACGCCAGGTGATGTCGAGCGTGCGCGAGGAGAAGATGTCGTTGGAGATGTGCCGCAGGGTCTCGAGCTCGCGGTTGAGCAGGATCGGTTGGTCGAGCTCGAGCTTGTGGGCATGCTCAGGGGTCTCGTCGAAGAGGTTGCGCTCGGTGCCGAGACTCGTGGAGAGACTCATCACGATTTCCTCGCGGATCGGGTCGATCGGAGGGTTGGTGACCTGGGCGAAGAGCTGCTTGAAGTAGGAGAACAGCGGCGGGGCCTGGTCGGAGAGGACCGCCAGGGACAGATCGTTGCCCATCGAGCCGATCGGCTCGGCGCCGTCGCGGGCCATCGGCTCGAGCAGCACGCGCAGGTCCTCCTGGGTGTAGCCGAAGGCGCGCTGGCGGGTGTGCAGCGGTTGGTCTGAGAGGGTCACCTGCTCGGAGGGCTCCATCTCGGAGAAGCGGACCGCGTTGCGGGCATACCACTCCCCGTAGGGCTGCTGCGTCGAGATGCGGTGCTTTACCTCCACATCGTCGATCACACGCCCCTGCTCGAGGTCGACCAGGAAGAGCTTTCCTGGTTGCAAGCGCCCAAGACGCACCACTTCCTGTGGCGGGACGTCGAGCAGCCCGGCCTCGGAGCCGAGCACGACGTGGCCGTCCTTGGTGATGACCCAGCGGCCGGGGCGCAGCCCGTTGCGGTCGAGTGTGGCTCCCACGACGCGCCCGTCTGTGAAGGCGACCGACGCGGGCCCGTCCCACGGCTCCATCAGGCAGGAGTGAAAGGCGTAGAAGCCCTTCAGCTCGTCCGGGAGGTCCTCTCTGTTGCGGTAGGCCTCGGGAATCATCATCATCACCGCGTGCGGGAGCGAGCGGCCCGCGAGCATCAGCAGCTCGAGCACGTTGTCGAACGTGGCCGAGTCGGAGTTGCCCTGGGTTACGACGGGGAGGATCTTCTCGAGGTCGTCCCCGAACAGCTCGCTTGCGAGCTCCGACTCGCGGGCGCGCATCCAGTTGACGTTGCCCATCACGGTGTTGATCTCACCGTTGTGGCAGATGACGCGATAGGGGTGGGCCAGCTCCCAGCTCGGGAAGGTGTTGGTGGAGAAGCGGGAGTGCACGAGCGCGAGCGCGCTCTTGCAACGCTCGTCCTGCAGGTCGTGGTAGAAGGCGGCGAGCTGGTTCGAGATCAGCATGCCCTTGTAGTTGATGGTTCGCGAAGAGCTGGAGGTGACGTAGAAGCCTGCCTGTGCGTCCTCGGAGGAGCTGACCGCCTGCTCGCACACCCGCCGGATCACGTACAGCTTGCGCTCGAACGCATCCTGGTCAGACCCACCCGCACTCGGACCTCCCTCTCCCGCGATCGGGGGAGAGCCCGCGCCGATGAAAAGCTGGCGGATGTAGGGACGACATGCGGCGGCTGTCGTGCCGGTGTGCTCCGGGCATACGGGCACATCGCGCCAACCGATCAGGCGC
>JBOGYB010000232.1:0-3848 GCA_050696555.1 Solirubrobacteraceae bacterium
CGGTTATCGGTACAGCTAATGTGGCATTGACCCCGCCACTGGTTAACATCGCAGTCAGTTCGACCACTCCGTCAGAGTTGATGGCGCCATCGAAGGTTGCGGAGCAGGACACCTCGCCTTTGCCGTTTATGTCTTCAAATAACATTTTGCCGACCCAGTCGGCCATTAATAACGAGACTACTTTTTCGCCTCCTAGTAACCATTCCGCTAATAATGTCACTTCGGCTAGCGAAGGCGCTGCGATCACGGAGAAGCACGCCGACACGACCAGTAGCGTCGATATGACGATACGGTATCTCTTCATGAGCTTTACTTGCCTTTCCCTCAGCGATGCCTGTCGGCTTCTCTGAGACGCGATTGGCTGGACAAGGCGCTCATATTGGGGGTTAGAGCACCCCAACCATGTTTGTTGGATGTGCGCTGGCCACCGTCACCGTGACTTGGTCTTTTTACACAACGCGGTGGCCACAGGATGGTCGTTTTGTACAAATCGACCGGTCCTGAGGATGGCATACCTTCGATTTCTTGTCAAGGAGCCGAACTATGCGTGTCTCCGGGCATTTGCTCCCGGCTCGCTTCTTGGTCTCTTGTCGCCACATGGCAACCTTGCCACGATTCGGAAACGACCGTAGGATGTACGCGATGAGCTCTGAAGGGTATGCGGCGGATCTCCCCACCGCGCGAGCGCAAACATTGTTCGCGCGGGTCATGGGGCTCGTGGCGCTGACTGTCGGGTTTGCGACGCTTGGCGTCTACCTGGCACGGGAAGCGGGAGGTGGGGGATGGTTCCTGGCGTGGCTGATCGCGCTCGGCTGCCTGGTCGGCTTGAACGTTGCCAACGCTCGCGGAAATCACGGGCTCGCGCTTGTGTTGTTGCTCGCATTCGGCCTCCTGCTGGGCGCAAGCGTGTCGACCACTGTCAATTACTACTCCACTACCGACCCCACAGCGGTGCGCCAAGCGCTTGCCGCCACCGCCCTGTTCGTCGGCGGGCTTGGCGCCGGTGGATACGCGATCCGCCGTGACCTCTCGTTCCTCTACCGCGCTCTGTTCTTCCTGCTGCTTGGGCTCATCGTCGCCGGAATCGTGCTCATCTTCGTGCGTATTCCCGCGCTCTACACCGCCTATGCCCTGGTCGGCCTGCTCGTATTCGGGCTCTACACAGTGGTCGACTTCAACCGCTTGCGCCGCGCCGGGACTGACGAGGCGATACCGCTGGCCGCCGGCATTTTCCTCGACATCTTGAACATCTTCCTGTTGTTCCTACGGCTGTTCGCCCGGTCTTCATAGTCTGTCGTCCTGCTCCACAGGCTCCCATGTTGGGCTCCTGCTCTACGCTTGACCCGTGTGCGTAGCTTGTGCAATGGCAGCCGCGTCCGCGGCCAGTGGGTTTCGCGCCTGGCTGCAAACGCACCACATGGGCTGGCTCACGCCAAAGCGTATGCGGACACTGACGATCGTGGCTATGTGCGCCGCCGGACTTGTCTCGACCGTTGGGGTGAGTGGTTCCACGCCCCCACCCGCGCATCACATCGCGCACGCCGCGCACTAGGCTCCGTGATGTGATCGCCCCAACCTTCGCGACACTGCTCGCGGCCGAGGACATAATCCAGCTCCTCCCCACGCTTGCGCTCGGCCTGCTCTATGCCCGGCGGACACGCACGCTATCGGCCGGTCCGCACCGGATACCCACGTGGCGCCAGGTGTGCTTCTACAGCGGCCTCACAGTCATCCTGGTCGCCCTGCTCTCCCCCGTTGGCGAGCTTAGCGATGAGCTGCTCTACATGCATATGGTCGAGCACCTGCTGATGGGTGACATCGCGGCGCTTTTGATCGTGCTCGGGCTAACCGGCCCGCTGCTTGCCCCAATCCTGCGCATCCGCTTCTTTGATCGTCTGCGCGTCCTCACCCATCCGCTGATTGCCTTCCCCCTGTGGGCGATCGACATGTACGTGTGGCACCTCCCGCTCTTCTACGAAGCCGCGCTGCGCCATCTGCTCGTCCACGCGCTAGAGCACACGATGTTCATCGCGCTCGGGATCAACATGTGGATGTGCCTGTTCGGCCCGCTCCCCAAGCCTCGCTGGTTCGGGAACTTCGCCAAGCTGGGCTACATCGTCGCCGTGCGCCTCACCGGCACCGTGCTTGGCAACGTCTTCCTGTGGTCGGGCAAGGTCTTCTATCCGTTCTACATGAGCGGCGATGCCACCCACCACATTCGCCCAATCGCCGACCAGAATCTCGCCGGGGCGATCATGATGGTCGAGGAGTCATTCCTCACGCTCGGGCTCTTCTGCTGGCTGTTCCTACGCACTGCCCGCGAGAGCGAAGAGCGCCAGGAGCTGCTCGACCTCGCCACAGCGAGCGGTATCGAGCTCAGCGACGAGCGTGCCGCGCGTGCGGTCGCCGCCGGGAGGGGCGATGACCTACGCAAGCGCGTCGAGCGGGCCGCCGGCGGCGCAGACCGCCACTGAGCGGCTGCCGATTCGATTGTTCGCGACGTAACCGCGAGAGGCTTATAGCTACCCGCCCGCGACGGCAGGAAGGATCGTCAACTCCGCACCGTCGTCCACAGGCGTGTCCAGGCCGTCGAGGAAGCGAATGTCCTCACCGCTGAGATACACGTTCACGAAACGCCGCAACGAACCGCTCTCGTCAGCCAGCCGCTCGCCAAGTCCGTCGAACTTGTCATACAAGCTGTCCAGCACCTCGCGCACCGTCGCTCCTTCGAGCACCGCCTCGCTCTCCCCGCCCGCGGCGGAGCGCAACTGCGTGGGGATCTTCACCGTCACAGCCATCCTCAGCCCCTCACTCCAGCAAACGCGGAGGCACCAGTGCTCGTCGATGCTCGCTCCACGACCCTCTCGAACTGCTCGACGGAAGGCTCGATGGTGTCCGCCTCGAACGATCCGCGCACCGCATCCAGCGTCTTCAACCCGTCGCCGGTAATCACGAGCACCACGCGCTCGTCAGGATCGATGTCCCCGCGCTCTGCCAGCTTCGCGAGCACCGCGGTGGTGACGCCGCCGGCTGTCTCGGTGAAGATGCCGGTCGTCTGCGCCAACAGAGCGATTCCCTCGCGGATCTCCTCGTCGCTCACAGAGTCGACTCCACCGCCGCTGCGACGTGCCTCCTCGAGCGCATAGGGCCCGTCAGCGGGGTTGCCGATCGCAAGCGACTTGGCGATCGTGTCGGGCTTCACCGGCTTGCACACCTCGTGCCCCGCGGCGAACGCGCTCGCCACCGGCGAGCACCCGTCAGCCTGCGCGCCATTCATGCGCGGCAGCTCGTCTTGCACGAGACCCAGCTCGCGCCACTCCGCAAAGCCTTTCGCCACCTTCGTAAACAGCGACCCGGAGGCGATCGGCACGACACAGCGGTCGGGCAGCTCGAAACCGAGCTGCTCGGCGATCTCATATGCGAGCGTCTTCGACCCCTCGGCGTAGTAGGGGCGCAGGTTCACGTTCACAAACGCCCAATCGCGCTCGGCGGAGAGCTCGGTGCAGAGACGGTTCACATCGTCGTAGTTGCCCTTCACTGCCACTAGTTTCGTCCCGTAGATCCCCGTCGCGAGCACCTTCTGCTCCTCGAGGTCTGCGGGGATGAACACGTAGGACTCCATCCCCAACGCCGCTCCATGGGCTGCCACGGAGTTGGCCAGGTTCCCTGTCGAGGCGCACGCGATCGTCTCGAAGCCAAGCTCCCGCGCACGGGTTGTGGCGACCGACACCACGCGATCCTTGAACGAGTGGGTGGGGTTGGCGGCGTCGTTCTTCACCCACACCTCCCGCAACCCCAAGCGCTTGGCGAGGCGGTCGGCGCGGATCAGCGGTGTGCAACCCGCAGGC
>JBOGYB010000233.1:0-3842 GCA_050696555.1 Solirubrobacteraceae bacterium
CACGAGATCGAGCATCTCCCCGCCATCGGTGCTCCCGGGAGCGACGATCGCACGGTGTATATCTAGCGTGCGCGCCAGCTCGCGGATCTCACCGAGTCGCTGCGGTGAGAATACGTTGGTCGACCACGTCCCCACCTCGTGGAGGTCGATGTGGGCCACCAGTGTCGCCTTGGTACCACAACGCTCGGAGAGCTTCGAGCGGATCGTCTGCGCAGCAGCGGTGTCACCGATGAACAAGCACCGCTCCACCTCCACCACACGCAGGGCGAGCGAACGCGCGAGCGCGCGAAACCCGACAAGGGCGAAGGTGAGCACGAGCCACAGCACGAGCGCCCCGCTACGCGCGAGAGGACCTTCCACTATGGGGCGGTCGGCGAGCCACACCACCAGCGTGGAGAGGGTGGCAAGCTGAAACAGCTTGGGGGCCTCGTCGAGCGTTGTCTTGTGAATCAGGGCCTCGTCGCGGTCATAGAGCCCGAACAGCTTGGCGCCGGCGAGCAGACCGAGCAAAGCACCGACGATCCCCCAGCTGAGGCGCAGCGACCCGGGCAGGAGCTCGATGGTCAAGAGCAGCGCACACGTGAGCGCGAGCAGATCCGCCATCGCGAGTGTGCGGCGAAAGAGCCAGTCCCGTCGCAAGCGCGCCGCAGGACCGGCCGATTCGGTGATCTGCTGCGCCACCGCTGCGCGCAGCGGTCCCAGCGGACGGCGTTCGCGGCGAGTGAGTACCGCCCCGTCCGGGGGAACCACCCGCTCGGACTTGGTCGGAGCTTCGCTGCTCAACACGGATCCTTCCGCTGCCTCGCTTGCCATATCTCCCCCAAAAGAACTTCGGCGCGTCAAACCTCTTTGCCCTCAGCGCCCCCAACGCCGCGCCAGTCTAACCACATCAAGGGGCTCAATACAAGCAGTTAATTCCGTGGAGCGATTCGCGAAGCGTCGCTCGACGATTGGGTAAAAGGCCTAGTGCTTAATTGTTCGGACTAGAGTTCGACTTTTCGGACTCAAAGTTCGATTATGTTGTGCGGTCCTGTTGAGATCCTTCCCATGCGGGCCGATGAATGGCACAAATTACAGTGGTCCAGCACCCACGCAACCAGGCAAACTACGGGGACCGTGTCGAGCCCACCGGGCATCCGGGAGTCGCCCTTTGCGGACAACTACGTAAGGCGGTTAGGACTTCTTTGGCGCTAACGACTTTCCCCAACCTTGAAAGGCTCCTCCACGCCCACCGTGTCCGGACCTGAGAGCTCGAAGGCGCTGTGCAGCGCCTGCACCGCGCGCTCGACTCTCTCGCGTGCCACCACGCAAGAGATCTTGATCGGGGATGTAGAGATCATCTCGATGTTGATCCCCTCTTCCGCGAGCACCTTGAACACCTTCGCCGCCACCCCGGGGTGCGAACGCATGCCGGCACCCACGATCGACACCTTGCCCATCTCTCGCTGGGTCACCATCCCCTCGAACGGGCCACCCGTGAGCTTCTCGAGCGCCCCCGTAGCCAGTCTCACATCTTCGTGGGGAACCGTGAAGGAGATCTCCGCCTTCCCTCCCGCGGAGGTGGGGACATTTTGATCGATCATGTCCACATCCACGTTCACCTCCGCAAGCGCTTGGAAGATGCGCGCCGCCACACCCAGCTCGTGACTTACCCCAGTCAGCGTGACCATCGCCTCTGAAGTGGAGTGGGTGACGGCGGTGATCAGGGGTCTCTCAGAATGGTCCATGCTCTCTCCTTCCGACACAACCACCGTACCGGGATGGCTCTCAAAAGACGATCGACAGTGGATGCGTACTCCGTGGTTGCGGGCATACTCGACGGAGCGCAACTGCAGCACCCCCGCGCCTGAGGCCGCCATCTCCAGCATCTCCTCAAAGGACACGAGTGGGAGCTTGCGGGCATCCCGGACGATGCGGGGGTCGGCGCTGAACACTCCCGCGACGTCGGTGTAGATCTCACATTCCCGCGCCCCCAGGGCGGCGGCCACTGCCACAGCAGTCGTATCCGAGCCACCCCTCCCCAGGGTGGTGACGTCGTCGGCGGTGGACACCCCCTGGAAGCCCGCCACAAGCACGATGTGATCCTGCCCAAGCGCTGCTCTCACACGGTCGGCGCGCACCTCGAGGATACGCGCCTTGGTGTGCGACTGGTCGGTCACGATCCCCGCCTGGGAGCCGGTCAAGGAGATGGCGCGGTGGCCGAGATCGTTGATGGCCATCGCGCACAACGCGCAGGAGATGCGCTCCCCGGTGGACAGCAACATGTCCATCTCGCGCGGGTCGGGGGCATCTGAGACCTCCTCCGCCATCGAGATGAGCTCGTCGGTGGTCTTCCCTCGCGCAGAGAGCACCGCCACGACGGAGTACCCCTCCTCGCGCTTCTCCACGATCCGCTTGGCCGCACGCTTGATGCGCTCGGCGTCGGCGACCGAGGTGCCACCGAACTTCATCACAACGATGTCGCTCACCCAAGCAAGGCTACCGTTGGACCGTCGCGCCGTGCCGCCGCGGCGGGTTGAGGTGCTCTGGCAGTTGGACCGGCGGGTGTGCCGTTGCGTTTGGGTGGAAGTCGCTTAGAGGGAGCGTCGTCCCGCGAGGGCCTTGCCAAGGGTCACCTCATCGGCGTACTCCAGATCCGCACCCACCGGGAGGCCACTGGCAAGACGCGTCACCGACACCCCCGGAGCGCAGCGACGCAGCTCCTCGGCTATGTGCAACGCCGTCGCCTCCCCTGTGGTGGTGGGGTTCGTCGCCAGCACCACCTCCCGCACAGGGGTATCGGCCTTCCCGTCGGGTACCACACGGGCATACAGCTCCGCGATCTTCAGATCCTCGGGCTCGACCCCGTCGATCGGAGACAAAGCACCCCCCAACACGTGGTAGAGGCCGTGATATTCGTGGGTGCGCTCCATCGGGATCACATCCGAGGGCTCCTCCACCACACACACCACACTCCCGTCGCGACGGGTGTCTTGACAGATACGGCAACGGGGTTCATCGGCGAGGTTGAAGCACACCTCGCACAACCCCACCTTCTCCTTCACCTCCCTGATCGCATCCGCCAGCCCCAGCGCGTCCTCATCGGAGGCACGCAGGATGTGGAAGGCGAGGCGCTGCGCGGTGCGACTACCAACACCGGGGAGCTTCGACAGCTCGGTGACGAGTCGCTGGATGGGAGGCGCGAAGGAGCTCAAGGCCGGCAGATCTCCGGGGGAGTGTCGCCGGCGCTCCTCGCGGGAGCGATGGGGAAGGACATGGGGAGCTAAAGACCCGGCAACCCAAGCCCCCCGAGCGCACCGGGGTCGAGCCCACCCGTGACCGCCCCCATCCGCTGCGCCTGCAACTCCTGTGCGGCACGCAACGCCTCGTTGGTGGCTGCGAGCACCAGGTCGCAAAGCATCTCCACATCCTCGGGGTCCACGGCGTCCGGGGCGATCTTTACGGACTTCACGTCGAGCGCACCGGACACGGTCACGGTGACCATCCCCCCGCCCGCCGACGCCTCCACGGTTTCCTCCGCGAGCGCCTGCTGGGCGAGCTCCATGTCCTGTTGCATTTTTTGCACCTGCTTGAGCATCTGCTGCATGTTTGGCCGTTGGGGCTTGGGGGGCATTCAGTCGCCACCTTTCTGCTGTTGAAGCCAATCCTCGGGAAGCTCCTCCGCGTCGAGCTCCGCCATCAATCGCGCCACGATCTCCTCCTCGGTGGGGGGGGTCCCGTTTTGGGCCTCCTGCTGCTGGAGCTCCTCGTTCAGCTCAAACGACACGCGGTAGCGCCTACCGCTGAGGCGGCGCAGCGCTTCGACCAGGATCATCCGGTTCGCGGGGTCCTCAGCCTTGCGC
>JBOGYB010000234.1:0-3840 GCA_050696555.1 Solirubrobacteraceae bacterium
CCTTCGAAGCTTGAAGCCCTCCCTCCCCTCCACGCCAACCGTGAAGCTCGCCGCCCCCGGCGATGACGTCGCCTCTTTCGGCTAGGCTGTGAGCATGGCGCAGGTACCGCAAAGCGACTCCGCCGGCCGTTCTCTCGGGAAGACCGCTGTAGCCGTGCTCGTACTGCTCCTCGCGGCCTGGATAGTGGTCAAGATCGTCGTTGGGATCGTCTCGGCGCTTTTCTTCCCAATTCTCGCCGTTGCCGCGGTCGTGGCTCTCATCTGGGCCTGGCGTACCCTCTTCTAGCGAGCGGCCTACCGTGGCCGGCAGCGAAGATCCCTAATGGCCTACCTCGTCATCGCCTTCTGTTTCGGTCTCGCCGGTGGGATCGTCGGTCGCATCAAGGGCAGCTCGTTCCTGCTGTGGTTCCTCATATCGGCCGTCGTCCCCATCTTCGGTTTGCTTGCCGCCATCGCCTACCGCTTCGACCGCGACGAGCCACGCCGACGCTGCCCGAAATGCGGGCGCGTAACTAAGGCCTACGACGCCCTCTGCACACGTTGCGGAGAGGAGCTCGAGTACCCCGACGAGCTGCTCGCGCCCGAATCCGAGTCGCGCGGAGCGCCCACGCGCGCAAGCTGATCCGCGGCCGGCGCTTGTGCATATTTAGGCCGTCCTAAGCGCATCCTTCACATAGGCTGTCCTCACAGCCATGATCGTTGACGCAAAGACAGCACCTCGTCCCGTCGGCTCGCTCGTCGGGCGCCTGATCCGTCGTGCGGGCTTCGAGGATGAGCGCTCGTTCGTCCTGCGCGTCGTACAACCCGCGCTGGTGGGCATGATCGATGGCACCGTCTCCTCGATCGCCCCGATCTTCGCCGCCGCGGTCTCCTCCGACTCCCATACCGCGTTCGTCGTGGGGCTCTCCACGGCTCTTGGCGCTGGGATCAGCATGGGTATCTCCGAGGGGCTCTCCGACACCGGCGAACAAACAGGTCGCGGCTCTCCAGTGGTGCGCGGCTCCATCACAGGGGCGATGACGGCACTGGGGGGGCTGTTCCACACGCTCCCGTTCCTAATCAAGGACACCCACAACGCTTTGATCGTGGCGGGGATCGTAGTCGCGGTGGAGCTGTTCGTAATCGCGTGGGTTCGCGAGCGTTTCCTACAGGTTTCGCTGCGCTCCTCGCTGGTGGTGGTCACGCTCGCGGGCGCCATCGTGCTAGCGATCGGCGTCGCCATCGGCAGCTCCTAGAGGCCCGATGACCGGCATCAGGCTGCGTCCTCGGTCACTCGCGTGCATAGCACGCCACGCTCCCTGCGTCCTTGCCTGATTTGGTCCTCGGACCTCTAGGCTCGAGTAGCAAAAACCCGCTGGTACACTCGGCTTTACCGTGCGGGGCTTCACCGACGTCCTCGCCCGTTTTGCGTTCCCGGATATAGGAAGGAAAGGAGGTCGGTGAGATGCGTGCAGTCGACGCTGTCATGGAATGCCTGAAGGCGGAGGGCGTGGACGTCGTCTTTGGTCTGCCCGGTGGCGCGAACCTCCCGACCTACGACGCCTTCGTGGACGGCGGTATCCGCCACATCCTCGTACGTCATGAGGCCGGCGGCGGTCACGCCGCCGAGGGCTACGCGAAGGCCACCGGCAAGGTGGGGGTGGCGTTCGCGACAAGTGGGCCCGGCGCCACCAACCTGATCACCCCAATCTGCGACGCGATGATGGACTCTGTTCCCGTCGTGTTCATCACAGGCCAGGTGCGCACTGAGCTGCTCGGCACAGACGGCTTCCAGGAGGCCGACACGATCGGCATCACGATGCCCATAGTCAAGCACTCCTTCATGATCCAAGATCCGCTGGAAATCCCGCGGGCGATCCACGAGGCCTTCTACGTCGCCCGCTCCGGTCGGCCGGGCCCGGTGTTGGTTGACATACCCCAGGATCTGTCACGAGCGGAGATCCCCTACGAGCCCGTGGCGGATGTGCGCCTCCCCGGCTATCAGCCGACGCTCGAGGGCAACCAGAAGCAGATCCGCCAGGCCGCGAAGGCGCTCGCCGCGGCCCGCCGTCCGGTCATCTACGCGGGTGGTGGCGTGGTGAACGCAAACGCCGCCGAGGAGCTGGTGGAGTTCGCCACCTCCGACCGCTTCCCGGTGACATGCACCCTGATGGGGTTGGGAGCCTTCCCGGCGCGGGGGGACGGGGAACCTCATTCGCAATGGTTGGGGATGCTCGGGATGCACGGCACTCGTGCCGCCAACTACGCGATGGACGAGGCCGATCTCATCTGCGCGGTGGGTGCTCGCTTTGACGATCGCATCACCGGCAAGCTCTCCGAGTTCGCCCCGAAGGCGAAGTTCATCCACATAGACGTCGATCCCGCCGAGATCTCCAAGAACGTTCCCGCCCACATCCCGATCGTGGGCGACGCCAAGCACGTCCTCTCCAAGCTGGTGGTGGAGTACCGTGCGCTCAGCGCCGACACCAAGCGCATGGGCGAGTGGTGGGAGCGCATCGAAGGGTGGCGCGAGAAGTACCCCCTTGGCTATGAGGACTCCACCGACAACGAGATCAAGCCGCAGTACATGATCCAGGCGCTGCATGAGGCCACTGGAGGAGAGGCGATCATAACCAGCGACGTTGGCCAGCACCAGATGTGGGCTGCTCAGTATTACGATTTCCCCGAGCCCCGCCGCTGGATCAACTCGGGGGGACTGGGCACGATGGGCTTCGGTCTGCCCGCCGCGATGGGCGCCGCCGTGGGCTGCCCCGACCGGACGGTGTGCTGCATCGCCGGGGATGGATCGGTGCAGATGAACGCCCAAGAGCTCGCCACCTGCGCACAGGAGAAGATCCCGATAAAGGTGTTCATCATGAACAACGGCTATCTGGGCATGGTGCGTCAGTGGCAGGAGCTCTTCTGGGACGGCCGTTACTCCCACGTGGAGACAGGCGACTACCCCGACTTCGTCAAGCTCGCCGAGGCCTATGGAGCGATGGGGATGCGCTTCGAGAACAAGGCCACGCTCGTGGAGGACATGAAGCGGGCGATCGCCACTGACGGTCCCGTGGTGGTGGACGTGAAGGTGACCCGTGAGGAGAACACCTACCCGATGATCCCGGCAGGGCAAGCCGCCAGGGAGATGGTGGGATGAGCGCTCACAAGAGTTTCTACGCAGAGGGGAGGGTGTCCTGATGGGCGAGCCAGCCACCAAGGAGCCACTCAGCCTCGAGGAGCTGCAGGCCTCGGGCAACCTGCGCTCAGGGCGCAAGCACGTGCTCTCGATCCTCGTGGAGAACAAGTCGGGTGTGCTCACTCGCATCGCCGGCCTCTTCGCCAGGAGGGGCTTCAACATCGACACGCTCACCGTGGGGCCCACCGACGACGATCACATCTCACGCGTCACCCTCACCGTCGACGGTGCGATCCACCCGATCGATCAGGTCACCAAGCAACTGCACAAGCTCGTCAATGTGCTCAAGATCAGGGACCTCGAGCCCACCGATACGGTGGCGCGTGAGCTCGCCCTGTTCAAGATCTCAGCCGATGGCACCCAGCGAGGCGAGCTGATGCAGATAACGGAGATCTTCCGCGGCAAGGTCGTGGACGTCACCAAGCGCTCAGTGATCGTGGAGGTCACCGGCACCACCGAGAAGGTGGAGGCTTTCGAGAACATGGTCCGCCCGTTCGGCCTGATCGAGATGATGCGCACTGGAGAGATAGCGATCGCCCGCGGCAGGGGAGAGACCTAGCTGTAAGACCCGAGCAGGTTGTTCATGCGGGTGATGGGTGTGTCTCGCCCGATGGCTTGGTGTGGTCTTCGATGGTTGTAGGTCCATAGCCAGCCGTCAAGGGCTG
>JBOGYB010000235.1:0-3837 GCA_050696555.1 Solirubrobacteraceae bacterium
CTGGGGGCTCGTCAACCGTGTGGCGCCCCCGGAGGAGCTCGACGCGATGTCGCTCGACATCGCGGGAGAGCTGGCGGGCAACGCTCCACTCTCGCAAGCGGGCAACAAGCGCGTTATCGCCGCGCTGCTCGACGCCCGCGGCGCGCTGGCGGCAGACGTCGAGGCCGAATTGATCGAGCTGCGCCGCGCCTCCTTCGCCTCCGCCGATATGCGCGAGGGGATGAAGGCGTTCGCCGAGAAGCGCCCCCCACGCTGGCAGGGTCGCTAGTCCGCGAGGCCCATCCCCCGGCCGCCCAGCGGCGGTGTGGCGCCCTAGCCCAGCGATCTACGGGAGACTTCAGGCGACGGCGCCTACCACAGCTCGGCGGTCTGCCTCATACAGCGTGAGCAAAGTCGCAAACACGTCCTCGGGGTTCGCGATACCGACATCTGTGCCCCCGATCGTCGCGACACGGCGCAACCCCTGCACGGCGTTGGTGACGAACAGCTCCTCCGCGTCCATCAGCGTGCTCGACTCAACAGGCGCCTCGGCAACGGAGATACCCGCCCCGCGCGCCAGCTCCAACACGCGGCCGCGGGTTATACCCGCCAAGCACTGCTCCCTCGGCGGTGTGAGCAGGATGCCCTTACTTACGACAAACACATTCGAGGACACCCCCTCCAGCACATGGCCCTCCTCTGACACATACAACCCCTCTTCCGCGCCGCGCTTCACGACCTGCCTGCGCGCCAGCACCGCCGGTTGGCGGCTCGTGCTCTTCGCCGTCGCCCCACGTTCATACGGGGGCCCCAGCAGCGTCGCCTCGATGCCACCTACCGCACAAGCCGGTGCGGGTAAGACAGCGATCACAACCGTCGGCGCGCCTGAGGGCGCAGCGAGCGCGGTGGCGCCACTGCCACGCGTAACGGTCACCCGCACGTAAGCATCCGCGAGAGCAGCCCGCTCCAGCGTCCGGCGCACCTGCTCTGCAAGCGCCTCGGCCGAGGGCATTTCCTCGAACTCCATCTCCCGCGCCGCTGCAAGCAAGCGCGCAAGGTGGCGGTCGAGCAGATACGGCATCCCGTCGCAGGCGCGCAGCGACTCGAACAGGCCATCCCCCAGCAGGAAGCCCGCGTCGAGGGCCGACACGGTGGCCTCAGGAGGATCGAAGAGGCGCCCGTCGACGCTGATGCAACCTGCTTGCGGAGAGGACATTCACGCGCATTAGATCACCACCCCCGGGTGGGCGCGGCCGGCATAGGCGGCGACCCACGCACGGGCGAACGTGGAGTGGAGAACCACCGTCGTCCGTTCCTCCATAATATGCGGTCGATGCCGCCGCTGATCACCCGCGAGGAAGCCCTCGCGCTCGGAGGGATAGAGGACCACGCGGAGATCGAAGCGCTTGTAGAGCGCGCGTGGGAAGCGCGCGTCGAGCGCTTCTCCGACGCCACCGACATGTGCTCGCTGGTGAACGCGAAGTCGGGGGGATGCGCCGAGGACTGTGGGTTCTGCGCGCAGTCGCGCTTCGCCGAGGCCGAAACCCCGATGCACGCGATGATGGACCCCGAGCAGATTTTGGAGCACGCGCGCGCCGCCGAGGCCGCGGGAGCACACCGCTTCTGCATGGTCAGCCAGGGCCAGGGGTTGTCCAAACGTGACTTCGAGAAGATCCTGGAGGGCGCGAAGCTCGTCTCAGAGCACACCAACCTCAAGCGGTGCGCCTCGATCGGCCACATGTCCCCCGCTCGCGCGAAGGCGCTGAAGGAGGCGGGCATCCAGCGCGTGCACCACAACGTGGAGACAGCAGAGAGCTACTACGACGAAGTCTCCACCACCGTGCGCTACGAGGGCCGTCTACGCACGATTCAAGCCGTACGAGAGGCCGGTCTCGAGACTTGTGTGGGAGGCATCCTCAACCTCGGGGAGACCCGGAAGCAGCGCGTGGAGATGGCGTTCGAGCTCGCCGCCATCGATCCCACCAGCGTCCCCATCAACCTGCTCAACCCTCGCCCCGGCACGAAGTTCGGGGACCGCGACAACATCGATCCGTGGGAGGCGGTCAAGTGGGTGGCGATCTTCCGCCTGATCCTGCCTGAAGCGCTGTTCCGGCTGTGCGGTGGGCGCGTGGAGAACCTCGGCGAGCTGCAACCGCTCGCGGTGAAGGCGGGGTTGAACGGCGTGATGATGGGAAACTTCCTAACAACCCTCGGCTCCACCCCCGAGGAGGACCGCGCGATGTTCGAGGAGTTGGGGCTCAACGTGGCGCGTCAAACCGACAACGGCGCCAACCCCCGCCCCGACAACCGCTCGGGCTGGCTCGACGGCGAGACGCCCGACGTGGTGGAGGAGTTCCTCGACCGACCCGACGAACAGAGCGGGCGGACAGCGGATCGAGACGGGGAGCTGAAGATCCGGCTGTGGGACCCGTCGACGCAGTTGCGCTTCCAGGCCAAACGTGGCGTTCCCCCTCGACCGGACGGCGCCCGCAACGCCGTCCCGGCCGGCTGGGGTGATTGAACGAGTCGGAGAAAGCGACTCGGCTCACGGCGATGACGCGCGATCTGAGAAGGGCCACGAGCCCATCCGGGCGACGGCCGTGAGCGAAATCGAAGAGCGCCTCGCGGAGTTGGAGCGGCTCGGACTCAAGCGCAATCTGCGGATGGTGTCCGGTCTGCAGGGGCCGCGGGTGCTGCTCGACGGCAAGCCGGTATTGCTGCTGTGCTCCAACAACTACCTCGGCCTCGCCGACCACCCCAAGGTGCGCGAGGCGGCCGCTGAGGCGGCGATGCGCTGGGGCGTGGGCGCAGGCGCCTCACGACTGGTGTCGGGCACGATGACAATCCACCGTCGCTTGGAGGAGCGCCTCGCCACTTTCGAGGGAAGCGAGGCGTGTCTGCTGTTCGGCTCCGGCTACCTCGCCAACCTCGGTGTCATCGGGGCGCTGGCGGGACCCGGTGACACGGTGTTCTCCGACCAGCTCAACCACGCATCGATCATCGACGGCTGCCGTGCCTCGCGGGCGGAGATCGTCGTGTACCGCCATCGCGACAGCGACGATCTGGAGCGCTGCCTGCATAACCATCGCGGGGAGGGCCGCCGCTTGATCGTCACCGACTCCGTGTTCTCGATGGACGGGGACGTGGCGCCGCTGACCGACATAGTGAGGCTCGCGCGTGTCTACGACGCCAGGGTTGTGGTAGACGAGGCGCACGCCACCGGAGCGCTCGGCGAGGGCGGTCGTGGCGCCGTCAACCAAGCCGGGCTCCAGGATCAGGTGGACGTGCGGGTAGGCACCCTCGGCAAGGCACTCGGCTCCTATGGTGCGTATGTGTGCGCGAGCGAGGAGATGACCCACTACCTCGTCAATACCTCACGCCCGTTGATCTTCTCGACCGCGCCCTCCCCGCCATCGGTCGCCGGGGCCCTCGCGGCCCTGGAGCTGCTAGAAAGCGATCCTCAATTCGTGGCCCACCTGCACGAAGCCGCACGTGCTTTGCGCGGGGGACTGGCAGAGCAGGGCTTCGCTGTGGAGGAGAGCGACATGCACATCGTTCCGCTCGTGGTAGGGGACAGCGATGATGCGGTGCGCCTGTGCGAGGCGGCTCTGGAGCGCGGAGTGTTCGCGCAGGCGATCCGCCCGCCCACGGTGCCCACCGGCACTTCGCGGCTGAGGCTGGCGACGATGGCGTCGCACACCGCCGAGGAGTTGCGCGATGCGGCCAGGGCGCTTGCCGACGCCGCGCGCGAGGTGAGCCTCGACCCGGCGAAACTCGGCTCATGCCCCTCGTCCAAGCCGCGGCTCGCCCGCGTCGCCTAGAGCCACACCCACCGTGCGTGGCCTGTTCGTATGCGGC
>JBOGYB010000236.1:0-3791 GCA_050696555.1 Solirubrobacteraceae bacterium
CGCTTGGATAAAGCGTTGCGTGCATATGAGCGCCACCCGATAAGGCTCTTGCGGCGGATCGCGATGGGGAGGGCGGAGAGGTGGATTGTGCGTCGTCAGGAGGCGGACGGTTCGTGGGGAGGGATACAACCGCCGTGGGTGTACTCACTGATGGCGCTCCACCTGAACGGATATGCGCTCGACCATCCGGTAATGAGGCGGGGGATCGAGGGTATCGAGGGATTCATGGTTGAGAGTCACGGCGACCCGCTCGGTGTGGGGGCGCCTGCAGGGAAGAGTCGGCGTCTCGAGGCGTGCCAATCGCCTGTGTGGGACACCGCTCTGACTGTGGTGGCGCTCAGCGACGCGGGGCTACCCCCCGACCACCCCGCGCTCGTGCGCGCCGGGGAATGGCTGCTCGCGGAGGAGGTGACCGTGCGAGGAGATTGGCGCGCGGCGCGCCCGGCGCTGAAGCCTGGGGGATGGGCGTTCGAGTTCGCCAACGAGAACTACCCCGATGTGGATGACACGGCCGAGGTGGTGCTCGCATTGAGACGTGTTTCCTTTAGGTCTCCTGAGGCAGAGAGCAACGGCAGTGTCCATCCGTTGCCAGATTCGCTCCAATCGCGCGTGGAGGGCGCGATCGAGAGGGCCATCAGGTGGACAGTCGGGATGCAGAGCGGCGATGGGGGATGGGGTGCCTTTGACGCCGACAACATGCGCTCGCTGGTGCGGGAGTTGCCGTTCCTGGATTTCGGTGAGGTGATAGATGAGCCGAGCGCCGACGTGACCGCCCACGCGGTGGAAATGCTGGCGGCGCTGGGAAGGGCCGATGAGCCGGCGACGCAAACGGCGGTGAGATGGCTCTTGAGCTGCCAAGAGTCCGGTGGCTCATGGTTTGGACGGTGGGGGGTGAATCACGTGTACGGGACTGGAGCGGTGGTTCCGGCGCTCGTGGTGGCTGGTGTGAGACCCGACGATCCGCGCATCCGCCGAGCGGTGCGCTGGCTGGAGGAGCACCAGAAAGAGGATGGGGGCTGGGGGGAGGACCCACGCTCTTATGACTCACCCGAGTGGGTAGGGAGAGGAGAGAGCACCGCTTCGCAGACGGCGTGGGCGCTACTGGCGCTGCACGCCGCCGGAGAGGCGGCCGGGGGAGCGGGGGAGCGGGGGGTGCGCTGGCTGTGCGAGACCCAGCGGGAGGACGGAAGTTGGGAGGAGCCGCAGTACACGGGTACCGGGTTTCCATCGGACTACTACATCAACTACCACCTTTATCGCTTGACGTTCCCGGTGATGGCACTCGGGCGGTGCCTGGGTGCGCCGGCAGCGCAGTACCGATGATGGGGGTTGCGTCCCTGCAGCTCTCTCTGCCCGAGGTCCCGAGCGCGAGCGCGGTGATGAAGAGGATCGGGGGCGAGAACTTTCGAGTCGCCGGGAGGGTGCTCAAGCGTGAGCATCGCGAGGGGTTGCTTGCGATTTACGGGTTCGCGCGGCTGACGGACGAAATTGGGGACGAGATAAAGGGCGATCGCCTCGCCGCGCTGGACTGGTTGGAAGGGGAGCTGGATCGAGCCTACGCCGGCCAGGCACGTCACCCGTTGCTGTGCGACCTTCAGGGGGTGCTTGCCAAACGGCCGCTGCCGCGGGAACCGTTTGTGCGCTTGATCGAGGCCAACCGTCTGGATCAGCGTGTGGGTAGCTATCAGACGTGGGAGCAGCTGGAGAGGTACTGTGAGCTGTCGGCGAACCCTGTTGGAGAGCTCGTGCTGGGAGTGTTCGGTCTCGCGACACGGGAGCGGATCGCGCTGTCTGACCGCGTGTGCACGGCGCTCCAGCTGATCGAGCATTTGCAGGACCTCGGTGAGGATATGGCGCGCGGGCGTAACTATCTGCCCGAGCGAGATCGTGTGCGTTTTGCCTCCTCGCAGGAGGGGCTGTACGAAACGGTGGCCTTTGAGACGAGGCGTGCGCGTGAGTTGCTGTCCGTGGGTATCTCCCTCGTGGCAAGCGTTCCAGGCCGCGCGAAGCTGGCTGTCGCAGGGTTCGTAGCGGGTGGTGAGGCGGCGATAGGGGAGATCGAACGTGCCCGCTACGAAGTGCTTGGCGGGGTGCCGCAGGCGAGCGCATGGTGTCGTGGGAGAGCGCTCTGGCGTGTGCTTGCGCGCAGCACACGATGGCAAATGGCGAGCGGGTCGGGCGTGTAGTGAGAGCAGCCGAGGCTTACGACCATTGCGAGTCGACTACGAGGTTGGCGGCGGCGAACTTCTATTACGGCATTCGTCTGCTGCCGCGGGAGAAGCGGAGGGCGACGTGTGCGGTGTACGCGTTCGCACGGAGGGTGGACGACATCGGCGACGGGAGGATCGAGTCACGTGAGAAGCTGGGGCTGCTCGATGCCGCCGAGCGTTCGCTGGAGGGACTCGTCACGTCGAGTATGGACCCGGTGGTGGTGGCGCTGACGGAGGCACGCGAGCGTTTTGGGTTGCCGGGACGCTCGCTCGGGGACCTGATCGAAGGGGTGCGCATGGATGTGACCGGCACCAGCTATGAGACCTTCGAGGACCTGCTGGTGTACTGCCGGAGGGTGGCGGGCTCGATCGGGTTGCTGTGTCTGGCGATATTCGGAGCACACGAGCCGGAGCGTGCGCGCGGGCTCGCGGATGATCTGGGGGTGGCGATGCAGTTGACGAACATCCTGCGTGACATATCCGAGGATGCAGCCAACGGTCGCGTGTATGTACCACGCAAGGAGCTGGTGCGCTACCACCTGAGCACCGATGGCCGCTATATGGGAGGGGAGGGTCAGATGGATGCCTTCATGCGCTTTCAGGTGCGCAGGGCGGACGAATGGTTCGACCGCGGATTGGAGTTGGTGCCGCTGCTTGACAGACGCAGCGGGGCGTGTGTGCTTGCGATGGCAAACATCTATCGGGGAGTGCTGGCGCGGATCGAGAGCGACCCGGAGGCGGCGCGGAGGGAACGCGTGTCGTTGCCGATGTGGGCAAAGGGGTGGGTGGCAACGCGCAGCGTGCTGACGGCGGCGGTGAGGTGAGCGGACGGCGGGTTGTGGTGATCGGTGGTGGTGTCGCGGGGATCGTCGCGGCGCTCGATTGCGCTGACGCGGGCGCGAAGGTGACTCTGCTCGAGGTGCGTCCCCGCCTCGGCGGCGCGGCCTATTCCTTTGAGCGGGAGGGGTTGTGGTTCGACAATGGCCAGCACGTGTTCCTGCGCTGCTGCACTGCGTACATAGCACTGCTCGAGCGCTTGGGAAGCTCTGGACGGGTGTGTATTCAGCCTCGTCTGGAGATACCCGTATTGAGCCCGGGCGGCAGGCGGGCGTTTTTGCGCCGTGGGGGAATGCCCGCACCACTGCATCTGGGGGGTGCGCTTGCCCGCTACCCCTACCTGAGCCTCGTGGAGAAGGCGAAGGTGGGGCGCGCCGCGCTCGCGCTCGCCCGGCTCGACCTGGGGGAGGCACTGGAGCGCGAGCGCGCGGACGGGACGACGCTCGGCGAGTGGTTGGCAGAGCACGGTCAGGATGAGGGAGTAGTGGAGGCGTTGTGGGACTTGATCGTGCTACCGACGCTCAACCTTCGCGCGGCGCAAGGGTCGCTGACGCTGGGAGCATTCGTGTTGCAAACAGGCTTGCTGAAGCACAAGGAGGCGGGTGACATCGGCTTTCACATGCGCCCCCTGAGTGAGACGCTGGGCGAGCCGGCCGAGCGCGTGCTCGGGCTGGCGGGTGTCGAGGTGAGGCTGGGGACACGCGTGGAGAGGGTGGAATCGGTAGGAGGTTTGCGCGCGGGTGC
>JBOGYB010000237.1:0-3790 GCA_050696555.1 Solirubrobacteraceae bacterium
CACCTCCAGGGAGGTGTCCTACCTGGAGGGTGCCCAGAACGCCGACGGTGGCTTCGGCGGGGCGAAGGGGCAGCGCAGCAGCGAGCTTTTCTCCGCGTGGGCAGCGATCGGGCTGGCAGCCACCGGCCGTGACCCGCTCACGCTCCGCCGGGGTGGTCACACCGTCTTGAGCTCGATCGAAGGCGAAGCCTCGACGCTGCAGGGCGCCGGCGATCTCGAGCGCACGATCCTCGCATTGCGTGCCTGTGGCGTCTCCACCCATCGCCTACCGGGAGGCGATCCGGTTGCGCGGCTTCTGCGCTTCCGCTCCCCCGACGGCTCTTTCGGACGGCTGGTGAACATCACCGCTTTCGCCATTCTCGCCCTGCGCGCCTCGGGGGAGTCGGCAAGTGATCACATCGTGCGGGGGGCAGCACGCTGGCTCGCTCACCAGCAGAACCACGACGGCGGCTTCGGCTACGCCGCCCGCGGCACCTCCTCAGACATCGACGACACCGGTGCCGCGCTGCAAGGGGTGGTATCCGCCAGTGTTCCCGACGGACCCGTAGTTTCGCAGGCGGTGGCGTTCCTCACCCGTACGCAGAATCGCGATGGTGGCTATCCCCAGGAACGCGGTGGTGAATCCAACGCGCAGTCAACCGCGTGGGCTGTGCAGGGCCTGCTGGCCGCCGGCGCTCGTCCGGCAGCGCTGAAGCGCCACGGTCACTCCCCGCTTGACTACCTGGAGGGGTTGGTGGCAAGCGACGGCAGCGTTCGCTACTCCTCGTCGAGCTCTCAAACGCCGGTGTGGGTCACCGCCGAGGCACTGGCGGCGCTTGCGGGCAAGCCACTGCCTGTTGCCTCAGTGGGTTACTCCTCGCCGGCGTCATCCACCAAGGCTGCGAGCGCATCGACGTCCAATTCGATTACCGACCCCGCCCAACGCCTTGTGGCCGGCAAGCGTTCCGGTCCCCGTGGGCGAGGAGTGCGCCCGGCGGCTGCGCAAGCGCGGCTGAACCTGCTGGCCCGAGAGGCGGGGCTCGCGCTTGCGGTCGTACTCGCCCCCGTGGTTCGTTGACCGCGCGTGCGTCCGGCGGGTGAGCGCCGAGTGTCTTCAACGGAGGTTAAGCCGCGCTCCTACGCTGTTGTGGATGTCGGCGATCACCACCACCCATCGCGGCGCTCCCTACAGGCGTGCCGCGCCGGCGCTGCTCCTTGCCGGGCTGTGTGTGGCGGGGCTCGCGCTTACATGGGTGCTTGCCGCGCTTGTGACCCCTACGCACGTACGTGACGCCACCGCTCTGTACCACTTCACCCGTCTCGACCGACCCGTTGTGGAAGTCTTCGCCAATGGTCTGCTCGGCCTGCTCGAACCGGCGTTCTTCGTCATCTGGGCGGTCGCGCTGATGGCGGTCGCCCTGCATCGCGGGCGCCCGCGAGTGGCGTTCGCAGTGGCGCTCGTGCTGATTCTCGCTCCGCTCAGTGCCGACCTGCTCAAGCCCCTACTTGCCCACCCTCACGCGGAGGTGGCGCCGCTCTACGTCAAAAGCGCGTCCTGGCCGAGCGGTCACGCCTCGGCGGCGATGGCGTTCGTGTGGTGCGCTTTGCTCGTTGCTCCCGCCCGCCTTCGCCTGCCGATCGCGGCGCTCGGCATCTTGTTCCTCGTGGCGGTCGCTTTGTCGCTGCTGATCCTCGCCTGGCACATGCCGAGCGACGTGATCGGCGGTTATCTGCTGGCGACGCTGTGGGCCGCGCTGGCGGTGGCGGGATTGCGCCTCACCGACACGGGTGGCGGTCAGGCCGCGTCGGTTGAGCCGGCGCCGTGCTCCCCTGGCGCCCACAGTGGCTCTGACTGTCCCCCCGCCCCGTCGTTGACAGCGCGGCTGAGGATGAACAGCATGTCCGAGAGCCGGTTGAGGTAGCGGACGACCTCGGGGTTGCACTCCTCCCCGACCGCCACCGCTCGGCGCTCGGCGCGCCGGCACACGGTGCGGCAAACATGCAACTGAGCGGCCGCCCGGGTCCCGCCGGGGATAACGAACGAGCGCAGTGGCTCCAACTTCGAGTTGACCTCGTCGCACACCCCCTCCAACCACTGTGCGTACTCGGGTGTGACCCGCAATCGCGCCTGCCCCTTGCCGGTCGCATCGGCCTCGCCCTCGGGGGGGGCCGGAACCGAGAGGTCAGCTCCCACGTCGAGCAGATCGTTCTGAACGCGCACCAACCAATCCGTGAAGTTGGTGGGAAGGCCGCCCTGCGCGAGCGCCACCCCAAGCGTTGCGTTGAGCTCGTCCACCGTGCCGTATGCCTCCACGCGTGGGTGCAGCTTGGATACGCGGCTCATGTCGCCGAGGTGGGTCTCCCCGCCGTCTCCGAGCTTCGTGTAGATGCGCGTCAGGTTCACCGTCACAGCCGGTCGAGTTTGCCACACCGACCGCGTGCTAGCCCACCGTGGGGTGGCACATGTCGTGTCTGACTGCCTGCCGTCCCCAAGATCGGATACTTTCCCGCCCTTCATGCAGGTAGGTGTTCCGAAGGAGACCGCGGAGGGCGAGCACAGAGTTGCGCTCGTTCCTGAGGTCGTGGCCAAGCTCAAGACCAAGGGCATCGACGTCCTGGTGCAGAGCGGCGCGGGCGCCGACGCCCTGCTGCCCGACTCTGCGTTTGCCGACGCCGGCGCACAGATGAGCGCCGATGCCGCCGCGGTGTGGCGCTCGGATGTGGTCGTGAAGATCTCCCCACCCAGCGAGGCGGAGGTCGGGATGCTGGGTGCCGGTTCGATCCTCATCGGCTTTCTCGCCCCCCTCACGAGCCCGCAGACGACACGTGCGCTCGGCTCCGCCAGAGCGACCGCGTTCGCGATGGAGTCGATTCCGCGCATCTCCCGCGCTCAGTCGATGGACGCGCTCTCCTCCCAGAGCAACATCGCCGGCTACAAGGCCGCGTTGCTCGGCGCGGAGAACATGGGTCGCTTCTACCCGATGCTGATGACCGCCGCCGGTACCATCCCTCCCGCCAAGGTGCTCGTGCTCGGCGCGGGCGTGGCAGGCCTGCAGGCGCTCGCCACAGCCAAGCGCCTGGGCGCCCGCACCACCGGGTATGACGTACGCCCGGAGGTGGCAGAGCAGGTGCAGTCGCTGGGTGCGCAATGGCTCGACCTGGGTCTTGAGGCAAGCGGGGAGGGGGGCTACGCGCGCGAGCTCACCGAGGAGGAGCGGGCCCAGCAACAGCAGGCCCTCACCGATGCGATCAAGGGCTTTGACGTGGTGATCACCACAGCGCTGGTTCCCGGTCGCCCGGCGCCGAAGCTCGTCACCGCCGAGGCTGTGGAAGGCATGAAGCCCGGTTCTGTGATCGTCGATTTGGCAGGCGAGTCGGGGGGCAACTGCGAGCTCACCGAGCCCGGCCAGACCGTGGTCAAGCACGACGTCAAGATCGTCTCGCCGTCGAATCTTCCGGCGAGCATGGCCGAGCACTCCTCACAACTGTTCGCCCGCAACGTGCTCTCCCTGCTCGATTTGCTCATCGTCCCCAAGGAGGGCGGCGCCGAGGGCGAGGTGGAGTTGAAGCTCGACTTCGAGGACGAGATCGTCGCCGGCGCTTGCACCGTGCGCGACGGTGAGATCGTGGGCGCAGGAGCAAAGGCCGCAGTGGAGGCAAACTCGTGATTCTCGCCAGCATGCTCACCACCAACCTCGCGATCCTCGTGCTCGCGGGCTTCATCGGCTTTGTCGTGATCTCCAAGGTGCCCAACACGCTGCACACGCCGCTCATGTCGGGCACCAACGCGATACACGGGATAGTCCTGCTT
>JBOGYB010000238.1:0-3788 GCA_050696555.1 Solirubrobacteraceae bacterium
CAGCAGGATCGGCCGGATCACTCCCGCCGGGGATATCCGCTACTTCACGCTTCCGACTCCTGAAGTCCAGGCGGATGACATCGCGCTCGGCGTCGACGGTGATATGTGGTTCACCGCCAGCGGGTCGAACATGCAACGCCCGGGTTCAGACTCTGGTGCGGAGATCGGCCGAATCACCCCGAACGGACACGTAAAGGAATACGCGGTCAAAGGTGAGCCGAATCAAATAGTGCGTGGCCCACACAACGATATGCTGTTCACCTCGTTCACGGCCACGGGAAATAAGATCGGCCGCATCACCACGAGCGGAAAGATCAGCGAACTAAGCCTACCATCGCCGAATAGCTGTTTCGTGCCTCGCTTGGCGAGACAGACCCAGCGCACCGCCGAACAGCAACTGCATCGCGCACATTGCCGACTGGGCAAGATCACAGCGCCTACAAGCATTAGGCGCAAACCAGTCGTTGTAAGCCAACACCCCAGTCCAGCGACCACGCTTCCACATGGTTCGATGGTCGCCATCAAGCTTGGTTAGCGCGGCGGCCTCGAATCGTCCAGTCTGCTGCGGCTTATTTCTTCAGAACAAAGGTCTTGGCCGCGACGACGGGTGTCTCTTGGCTCCTGGTGAAGGTGCCCTTGGCGGTCAATTTCGGGTTCTTGTTGGTTTTGAGCAGGCGTTTGCCTGCGGTGGTCAGTTTGACCTTGATCCTTGTTGTACCTGCCGCGGGGAACGTAGCGTGTCCGGCAGCGACGAGTATTGGTTTGGCTTTGCTCTTCGTGGCGAGTGTCGCACCTGACGGCAGATCGTACCAGTCGATGGTCGCCGTGCCTGCATCGAGCGCCTTGAAGGTGATCGTGAATCCACCAGTCTTGAGTATCGTGGCGAGCTTGGCTGACGCGCCGGACGGCGTGAGCTCATGCCTCAGGAGAGCCAGGATCTGAGCAGAGCTAATTTTCGTATCGGTTCCGCCGGGCACGCTTGTACTCGAACCGTCGCCCGATCCTGCGGTTGAGCTACCTTCATCGCCGCCGTTGCCGTTGTTGCCTGTCGTCGTGCCGCTACCGGACGGCGGGGGAGGTATGAAGGTGGGGTGTTTGACGGGTGCCGATGCGGGTGTGCGAGCGTCGCCGGTACCGCCTGCGTTGGTGGCCTGTAGTTCGCACAGGATCGTGCGCCCAAAGTCTGGTTCGTGCAACAGGTAGGTTGCTGATGAGCCCTGCTGTATGACTTCTCCGTGTGCGCTGTCCAGGAACGTGTAGGTGTAGGTCGGGTTGTTGCTCCAGTTGCCGGGCTCGCAGGTGAGTGTCTGTCCCACCGTGGGTTCGCCAAGCAGGCCGGCGCCTTTGCCGCGCGGGGCCAATGGTGGGTTTTCGCTGCCTTCGACGAAGTCGCGGATCTCCGGGGCGATGACGTTGACGAACCCGTTTAGAGCGCCATGGCGGCAGCGTTCTCCGTTTACGATTTGGACCGTGTCGATGACTCCTACCAGGGTGAGTCCGCCGTCGAGCTCGCGGATGACGCTGCCGCCGCTGTCGCCGTTGCAGGCCGAGCCGCCGGTGTTGCGGCCGCAGAGGAAGACTGCTTCGGCGTCGCCGCCGCATTCACGGCTGGGTTCGAGTGCGATGCCGAGCGAGTAGAGGTTTCCGTTGAGTTCTTCGGTTATGGGATTCTCTTCCCCGAATCCCGAGAGAACGACGTCGGTGCCTTCAGGCAGACCAGACGTCGAGGAGGGCAGCGCGATCGTGCCTACCGCCGTGGTTGCGTTTAGTTTTTGTGCGAGCCCGAGCACTGCGATGTCGTCGGGAGTGCCGGGACCTGCGGCGTAGTCGAAGTTCGGGTGTATCCGAACGCCTTCTACGAATCGTGCCTGTACGGTGGGGCCTTCTTCTATTTCTTTGACCGTGATGCTGGAGGCACCCGCGAGGACCACGAAGTTCTTGGCCGGGAGGGGCTGTCCGGTCACGGGGTTGTAGGCGCAGTGACCGGCCGTGAGGATGTGGCTCATATTGACGATCGATCCGCCGCAGAGGAGTGCGGCTTTTTTGCCTTCGACTTCGAATTCGGCGAAGATGGCTACCTGCCACGGGATCTCTTCGATCCAGTCTCGCGCGCCGCCTACGACCGCTGTCCGCGCGCGATGCTCCCCGGTATGGCGCTTATGCCGACGATGCGGATTGAGCGCTCGATCCTCACGGTACATGTGTAGGGCGCGATGGCGAGCAGATGCCGCTGCCCCCGTACCTTGCGCGGATCTACTCGTCGCGTTTGCGAACGGTGCGAGCGCCAGCGTGAGTGCGATCGTCGTGATCGCGCATAGTACGCGACCAGTCAGGTGACGAGCCCTTGCGCGGGTACGCATGGGCCCTCTCGACCAGCCCCCAGACCTCACAACCGCATCCGTTCGATCATCGCCAAGCGAGAAAAGATACCATCTGTCTAACTTTGAGCGGCTACGTAACTTTTGGAATCCGACGTATTGTCGTGATGGCGATCGTCTCTATAGCGAGCCTCGCCGGCAGCTCGACCGCGCCGGCCGACACCTGGTTTCCGGCTGCGTCAATGAGCGAACCTCGCGCGGACCAGACCGCGACGCTGCTCCCTGACGGTCGGGTGCTCGTCGTCGGTGGATACAACGGTTTCGTCGCAAACGTCGGTGGCTCCAACACGAGCCTCAACCTGGCTGAGCTGTTCAATGCGAGCACAGATACGTGGACCCGCGCAGCGCCGATGCTCGTATCACGAGCCTCCCAGACCGCGACGCTGCTCCCTGACGGCCGCGTGCTCGTCGTCGGGGGCCGTGAATCTCCTCACGTCGCGGAAACCGGCTCGACCGCCGAAACCTACGATCCCGCGTCGAACACCTGGACTCCCGTCGCGGCGCCGACAGAATTGCAGGAAGTCGAATCCGCGACCTTGCTACCGAGCGGGTGGGTATTCCTGGCCGGCTTGTTCGCCCCAAAAGCTTACGGTGCGACGCCGGGCGCGGCCCTCTACGACCCGGCCTCCAACACTTGGGAGCGGACCGCTGTGCCCAAGCATCCCCGCCAAGACGCGACAACTGTGCTGCTTGCGAACGGGAACGTCCTGAGCATCGGCGGCTTCACATACGAAAATCTCTTCCCCCCGGTGCACACGATCTACACCGTGCTCGCCACCGTTGAAGAGTACGACCCAAACACAAATGAATGGACCGAGCTCACCACGATGAATGAAGTCCGCAGTCAGGAGACAGCGACACTGATGCCCAACGGGCAGGTGCTCGTGACCGGCGGGGTCAATCGATTCCAGAATGGTGGCGGCTGGGCAAGTTACGCCGTGAACAGCACCGAAATCTACGACCCCGCGACGAACACCTGGACAGTGCTTGCACCAATGGCACTCGCGCGCGAGCAACACACAGCCACGCTCTTGCCAAGAGGCGATGTGCTCGTCGCGGGCGGCGGGGACTGTGGCGGCGGCGAAGGCTGTCTGGGATATGGCGGCTCCGGAGACTGCTGCGGCGCGAGCAGCGCTGAACTGTATGACCCGTCCACGAACGCTTGGTCGTTCACTAGTCCAGTCCTAACCGGTGTCGAACATACCGCGACGCTCATCGCGGGAGGCGATGTGCTCATTACCGGCGGCAACCTCGAACCCATCAACATGTACGAGTTGAGCAATGCTGCAATCTATGCCTCGAGCTACCCACCCGACGAACCGCGCACCGCGACCAACAAATCCCTGACCACAGTGTTGAGGATCACCAACGCAGCGCAATCCCACAAGGCGTGGCGCGAGGGCACCGCAC
>JBOGYB010000239.1:0-3784 GCA_050696555.1 Solirubrobacteraceae bacterium
GGGCTCCTCGTCGGACTCCTCCTCAAGCGCCTCCTCGGGCTCGGGCTCGGGCTCTGCGAGCTCGGGCTCCTCGTCGAAATCGTCGTCGTCATCCTCGTCGGGCGCGGCGCGCTGGACGGGGCCGAGATCATCGTCGTCCTCGGTGTCGTCCTCGTACTCCTCGTCATCATCCTCCGAGTCGACGGAGGCGGCGGCGCCATTCTCCTTACCAGCGTCACGCGAGTCGGCGTCGTCTCCTTGCTCCACGGCCGAGCCGCCTGCCCCCCGCGATGGGGGGTCGTCGGGACCGAGGATCGAAGCGGAGGCGAGCAGCTCGGGGGACGCGGCGGCGGCCACGCGACCGTTGCCCGCCGCGGAGCGCTGTGCCTCGGCGAGTAGCGCGGTGAGAGTGCCCGACAGCGCGTCAACCTGGTGGGCGGAGAGGACGGTGCCATCGGCCAGCTTGGGCTCATCCTCGGAGAGCACCCGCTCGAGACCGAGCAGGAGGGAGAATTCGCGCCGCCAGGCCGTGGAGGGGTTCTTCGCGCCTTCCTTGACCTCGGCGAGCGCCTGGTCGAGCGCGCGTCTACGGGGGGAGCCGGCCGCGAGGGCGACGGCGGGGTCCTCGCCGTCGTGCAGGAAACGCTCGCGCACGAGCTTCTCCGCCTTCGCGATTTCGGCGGAACTGGGAATGGACGCGGCCGCGAGGGCCACTGCGGTGGACTCGGCCATAGGAGGCTCTGGGCTTCGAGATGAAGTCGGCGCAGAAAGAGTTCAGCGCGACTCTTGAAACGGCGCTTACGCCGGAAAAGGCTCGGGGAAGGTCAACTCCCCGCTGATGTACTGAAGGATACAGCACAAACCCGGCGGATTGAAGAGGGGGGATTGTGGCCGCCATCTGGCACCCTTCAGCGAGCATGAACCACCGCCGCACGATCCTTGCGTTGGTATGCCTCGCCGTTGCGGGGGTTATCGCCGTGGGAGTGTCGGAGCTGCCGGGTGGGTCGTCCACCGGGAAGTCGCAAGCCGCGCGGCTAACTGGGGCTCAAGTGGGCGAGCTGCTCGCGGGGTCGCCGGCTCCGCTCGCGGCCTTGCACGCACAGGGGGGGAGGCTGCTCGACGGTGGCGGTCGGTCGCTTCGCGCACGACTGGCCGCGCTGAAGGGGTACCCGGTGGTGATCAACAAGTGGGCATCGTGGTGCGTGCCGTGCAAAGAAGAGTTCCCCGCCTTTCAGCGCGCGTCGGCGGAATACGGGAGGAGGGTGGCGTTCCTCGGCCTCGACTCCAGCGACTCGGGAAAGGCGGACGCGGAGGGGTTCCTGAGGTCCTTCCCGATGAGCTACCCGAGCTGGTACGACCCCAGCGGAGCACTGGGAGAGCAGATCACCGACTCCTCGTTCACCCCGGTGACCGTGTTCATCGCCCTCGACGGGAAACGGTATATACGCCAGGGCGAGTACCCGAACGTGGGGAAGTTGCGTGCCGACATAGAGAAGTATGCGTTGAATGCCTGAGATAAGGGTTGACCCGCTGAGCGGGCACAAGGTGATCGTCGCGGGGGAGCGCTCGGAGCGTCCCGGCGGTGAGCCGCGCTGCCCGGCGCCGGCGCCGATCGACGTGGAGCGAGATCCCTTTGCGGTGGGTCACGAGGATCGCACCCCGCCGGAGCTGTACGCGGTACGACCGGACGGCGGCGAGGCCGACACGCCGGGGTGGATGGTGAGGGTGGTGCCCAACCTGTATCCGGCACTGTCGGGCGACTCAGAGCAACCGGGGCGGGACGCACAGCCCGACCTCTTCCACGCCGTGGCGGCGAGGGGAGCGCACGAGGTGATCGTCAACGCACCCGAGTCGGTGCTGTCGCTGGCGGAGCTGCCGCCGGAGCGCCTGGCGGCGGCGATGGAGGTATGGCGGGAGAGGATGCGGGTGCATGCAGAGTGCGCATACACGCAGCTGATCGTCAACGAGCGGCGGGAGGCGGGGGCGTCGTTGGAGCACACCCACTCGCAGCTGTACGCGCTCGACTTCGTGCCGGGGGAGGTGGCGAGGGAGCGCGAGCGTTGCGGTGCTTACGCCACCCGCACGATGGGGAGGGGGCTGCTCGAGGATCTCGTCGCCGAAGAGGTACGGAGGGGGGAGCGCATCGTGGCAGTCGACGAGGAAGCGGTGCTGATGGCGCCCTTCGGGTCGAGGTTCCCCTTTCAGATGATGCTCGCCCCACGCGTGCCGCGGATGCGCTTCGAGGACGAGGGGGCGTTGGGGGCGGCACTCCTGCACGACGGTCTCTCCCGCCTGAAGCGCCACTTTGGGTCGAGCCCACCCCTGAACATGTGGGTGCGGACGGCGCCGCAGGGGGCGGAGCACTTCTGCTGGCGCATCGACGTCGCGCCGCGACTCACGCACCTTGCGGGGCTCGAGTTGTCGAGCGGTGTGAACCTCAACATCGTGGCACCCGAGCACGCGGCGGCGGTGCTGCGCGAGGCATGACGTCGGCGGGCGCGAGCGAGCGCTCGTAAATCCGGCGGGCGATTAACGTGTTGCGCGGTTTGTCGCTTGGAGTTTGAGACCGGGACGTCGAGGGGGCGGCGCCCCGGTCTCGGTATTGCCCTTACGTGCCACTCGGGAGAGGGTCGTGACCGGCACGCAAGCGGTTTGAGCTCGAGCTCAGCCAATAAGCAGAACCACCGAGGACGACAGCCGGGCACCATGGAGGGGTGTGAAGGTGAGTTTCACGCCCGTCCTGAGCTTGCGCCCGGGATGCCGGCTCAGGAAAAGCCGCTCGGCGTTGGAGAGAGTGAGTTTGAGCTTCACCGTCCCCTGCGCGCCAGTCTTCCCCACGGCACGCGAAAGACCGCTACCGCGCGCGACGATTCGCCCCGCCGAGGGCACCGCGACTGTGATCGTGGCGGCGTTGCTCCTCACACGGTGACTCAGCACCCTTACCTGCGGTTTGCAGCCCGTGACGGCGATCGGGGTGGACTGATGGATCGCCATCCCGTTCTGGGCGGTGAACGCCGTCGGCATGCGCAGCTTGCTGGCGCACAGATCGCCGTTGGCCGCCAGCGCGGAGTCCGGCCCCCGCGGCAGCTTGAGCTCGAAACTACCGATCGGGACATCCGGTACTTGGCGGAACGTCGAGCTGGTGATGCCGGCTTTGCTGATGAACGTTTCTCCGTGCAGTTGCACGGTGATCCCGTTGCCCGAGAGCACGATCACCAGCTCGGGGAATTCCGCGCCGCCGTGAGAGACGAAATAGGCGGGGCCCGTAAGGGTGTAGGCGAATATCGGTGTGGTGGCTGTCGCACTGCCCACTCGCGAAGCAGCAGGACAAGCGGCGGGATTCTGTTTGAAGGTGGTGTCCGGGCACGCCTTCTGCAACGTCGTCAGACGGGAGGGAAGCTGCTTGGGCAAGTTGACCTTCACACTCTTGACGTTCGCGTCCTTGCCGAACGAGCCGGACGGGTAGAGGAGCTTCACATCCAGGCTCGCGCCGTTGGCGCGCGATGTCTTCCCTGATGTGGAGACCTTGAACGACGGTTTGAAGGCGAGTTTCGCGCAGTTGGTGACCTGGAACGGCGCACCCACTGAGACAGTCGCTCCCGGTTCGGTGGCGTAGCCCACCGTCCCGTTCAGTGTCGTCGGCGCGCCCAGTGGTGAACCTGAGATGGCGCCGGTGAAACCCAGCTTTTCGCAGTCGGTCGGGTTGAACGTGAATTCGGGACGGTCGAGCGTCACGTCCACGCGACGCAACCGCAGCGGGATACCGTCGATGATCGTCGGGAACGGGTCGGAGACGACCTTCGCC
>JBOGYB010000240.1:0-3782 GCA_050696555.1 Solirubrobacteraceae bacterium
TCGCCCTGGCGCGGCGCGTGGGTGGGTGGGCGTCGGGGACGTCGCTGCTCACCGTCGTCTGCTGCCTGATAGTGGGCTCCACCGGCCTCTACTACGCCGTGTTCGCACTGCTCTTGCTCCTAACTGGCAGCCTGCTGGCGTTGATCACGGGTCGTGGTTGGGGAGTGGCGCTTTCAGGGATCTTTGCCACGACCCTCGTCGCGGCGACTCTCGCCGTGAACCTCGCGCCCACTCTCTCCTACCGTTCCAGCCACGGCACGAACGTGACGATCAAGCGCACGACTATCGAAGCCGACCAGTTCGGCTTGCGGCTCACAGACCTGCTGCTGCCGGTGCAACAGCACCGCTTCGGGCCCCTCTCCCATGTCAACCAGCGCTACACCGAAGCCACCTCCACCGGCTATTGCGAGGCGTGCTTCGAGAACCTGGGCGCAGTAGGTAGCGCTGGATTTCTGTGGCTGGCGGTCGTGGCCTTGGCCTCGATCGCGGGCGTTGCCGGGGCGGCGAGCGCGCTCCAACGCAGGGCAAGCCGACTCGTTGACTCCGCATACCGGCCCGCCGCGCTGGGGGTGGCGCTCTGCTTCGTGCTCGCCACGATCGGCGGGATCGCGAGCCTGATCGCGTACTTCGTGACGCGCGACATTCGCGGATGGAACCGCATCTCGCTCTTCATCGCCTTCTTCTCGCTATATGCGGTTGCGCTGCTGCTCGACGAGGGACGGCGCAGGCTCGCCGGCACGGGCGCCGGGCGGCTCGGGGCGGCGGCGATGCTCGCGGGTGTGCTCGTCTTTGGCGTGCTCGACGAGACATCCGGCTTTTTTGTCCCCAAGTACGCGAAGAACGCCGCGCAATGGCGTAGCGACCAGAGGTTCGTGCAGGAGATCGAAGCGCGCATGCCCCCCCGGGCGTCGATCTTCCAGCTTCCCTACGTCCCCTTCCCCGAGGGGTACGGCGCGAGCGGCACGGGCGTGTCTCCGCCCAACCCCAACTACGGCACCACCTACGAACTGGCGCGTGGCTACATTCACTCGCGCGATTTGCGCTGGAGCTATGGCGCTATGAAGGGACGGCCGGCGGACTGGCAGGGGGAGCTTGCGTCAAAGCCGCTCTACCTCTCCCTCGCGACGGCCGCCGCCGACGGTTTCCAGGGGCTGTGGATCGATCCGCACGGCTACAGCGCCACAGTGAGGCCCCACCTGGCGCTTGTATTGAGAAAGCTGCTTGGGGTGTCGGCCCTGCGCAGCCCCGCCGGGGATCTCCTGTTCTTCGACCTGCGTCCCTTCGCCGCGGCACTTGCTCGTGCCCATGGCGCAACCGAGATGCAGGGGCTGCGCTCCTACACACTGAACCCCGTGCGCATTGCTTGTGGGTCAGATGGTTTGGAAGTGACCAACCTCTCCACCACCCCGCGCTCCCTCACCTTTCAGATGCGGATAAGCATGCCCGGACCGAAGCCCATGACCGTGCTGATCCACTACCCCGGCGGCCAGAGTGAAACAAGGAAGCTCACCGCGAGGCCGGTGAAGATCTCAAGACATACGACCATCCTTCCCGGTACCACCACGATCGGTTTTTCACTGCTCGGGGCCCCCGCGCCGGGGGCTCGCCGCATCGAAGGACCCCGTATCGAGCAGCCCACTCTCACCGAGCAGGCGCTCGCTCCCTTTGAAATGCCCCCGCACGGTCTCCCTGGTGCATTGATCCAAGCTGGGTTCGCTCCCCCGCCGTGCGTGCAGACGGTCGAAGCGGTGAGGTCGGGGGCTTGATGGAGAGGGCGCGCAAGCTCCTTCAGCCCCACCGTGTGGCGCTGGCGGCGGTCCTTGCGCTATCCGCGTTCCTGAACACCTACAAGCTCTCGCAGAACGCGTGGGGAAACACGTTCTACTCGGCCGGGGTCAAGTCGATGCTTGGCTCGCTTCACAACTTCCTGTTTGTCTCTTTTGACCAGGGTGGACTCGTCACGATCGACAAGCCCCCCCTCGGCGTCTGGCCGCAGGCGGTGAGTGCGAGGCTGTTCGGCTTCACCCCGCTCAGCCTGCTGCTGCCGGAGGCGCTCATTGGAACGCTCACCGTGTGGGTGCTCTACCTCGTGCTTGCACGGAGGCTGGGTGTCTTCGCCGGCCTCGGCGGGGCGCTCGCGCTCGCCGTGTTCCCCTCGGGGGTTGCGGTGTCGCGCGACAACGGCGTCGATCCGCTGCTTGTGCTGATGATGCTGCTCGCTTGTGCAGCGGCACTTGCGGCGATCCAGAGCGGGCGCTGGCGCTCACTGCTCGCCTCCGCCGTGTTCGTGGGCCTGGCCTTCAACACCAAGACGCTTGCCGCCTACCTGGTGGTGCCGGGGATCGCGCTTGCGTATCTCGTGTGTGCGCCTGGCGTGTGGTACCGGCGCGCAGGCAAGCTGTTCGTGGCCGGCGTCGTGATGGGGGTCGTGTCCTTCTCTTGGATCGCCCTGGTGGAAGCTACCCCCTCATCGAAGCGACCGTTCGTGGGTAGCTCCACCAACAACACTGAGATGGGGCTCACGTTCGAATACAACGGGCTCGGACGCGTGGAAGGCGAGGCGGGCGGACCAGGCAACGTCGCCAAACGCGCGGGGGGTGTCGTCAACGGCCACGTCCACTCCAAGCCGCCGAGTACTCCTGCGGCTCGTGCGCGCCTGCGCGCAGCCAGGCTCCGTGCCGCGAAGGCCACCGCAAAGGACCTGCCGAATGGGCGCCACCGCAACCCGATCGCCTTCGGTGGAGCCACCGGCCCGCTGCGCCTGTTTGACGCCGAGCTCTCCGGACAGGGCGCCTGGATGTTGCCGCTTGCGCTGTTTGGGCTGCTCGCGTTCGCGCTGAGCTTGTTCGATTCGCGTAGCGCTCGCGGTGCGCCGTCTGGGTCTGAGCTCGCTATTGCAGAGAAGGGATGGCGCCGAGAACCACAGCTTGCCGTGCTGATCGTGCTGGGCGGCTGGCTACTCGTGGAGTTCGCCGTGCTCAGCCTCTCCAAGGGGATCGTCCACCCCTATTACATCTCTGCGATAGCGCCCCCCGCCGCGGCGATGATCGGCGCGGGGATCGTCGCCTTCGCGAGGTTTCTCCGCGAACGGGATCTACGTGCGCTGTTGCTCCCGTGTGCGGTGATCGCCACGGTGGCAGCGCAGATCTCGATCCTCAATGAGCAGCACTACATGCGGTGGTTCATCCCCGTTCTCCTCGCCGGTGCCGTCGTGGGCCTGCTTGTCGCGGCGCTGGCTGTGGTCGGGGGACCCACGCGCAAGCTGGGTGCGATCGCCTGCGCCTTCCTGCTGATGGTGCTAGCGATCGCAACCGGCGCCTATTCCGCGACGGCTTGGCTCGCGCCCGTCGAGGGTACCTTCCCGGCAGCCGGGCCGCACGAAGCGACCGGCTCGGGCAAGTTCGGGATCGACCCCACCGAAACGCGCGTGGCGGTGAACCTTGCCCGTTATGTCGACACCCATCGCCCGACCGCTCGCTTCAGCGTGCTAGTCGACGCCTCACCTACCGCGGCGCCGCTGATCTTGCTCGGCTCCCACGCCGCAGCACTCGGCGGCTATGGTGGCAGCGACCCTATCCTCGACGGCCCGGGCCTGGCCAAGCTGATCTCCCGCGGCGAGGCCCGCTATGTGGTGCTCGGCGGCGCCTACGCCGACCGTGGGGGCAATCGCGCCACGGCAGCGGTGCTACGCGCCTGCCCGCAAGTCCCCGCCGCCGCTTGGCACGGCCCCGTGCCGGGGCCGCGAACGCTCGTGCTGTTCGACTGCGCCGGCCAACGCGATC
>JBOGYB010000241.1:0-3779 GCA_050696555.1 Solirubrobacteraceae bacterium
GCTCTACTTCGCGCGCGCGCACGCGAGTCACCCCGAAACGGAACACCCACCGCCCTCCGATGTGCCCGCCGCCCGGTCGATCCTGTACAACGAGAGTGGAGCGCGCCACGCAGGCGCGAACGCAGCGAAGAACGGAGGAGCCATGCCCACTTACATCATGCTCTCGACGTTGACCCCGGAGGGAGTGCAAACCGTCAAGAACAACCCCGAGCGAATCCGCGAGGTCAACAAGGAGGTGGAGCAGCTCGGCGCCACCGTCAAGGCCCAGTGGGCCACACTCGGGAACGTCGATTTCATCTCTGTAGTCGAGGCCCCCGACGAGAAGACGATGGCCCGCGTCTCGCTCGAGCTCGGCTCGCGCGGCACCGGCCGCTACGAGACGCTCGCGGCGATCCCTGTGGACGACCTCATCGCCTCTCTGTGAGCCCCACTGTTTCCCTACCGCATCCCGGCAGGGGATACGGAGAGGCACGGTAAGTGGTGTGAGGGTACTCGTCGTCGGGTCGGGGGGGCGTGAGCATGCGCTTGTGCGCGCCCTCGCGCGCTCTCCCCAAGCGCCAGAGTTGCTGTGCGCACCCGGCAACGCCGGCATCGCAGCCGATGCGCGGTTGCTCGACGTCGCTGTGGACGACATCCCGGCGCTCGTCGCCGCCGTCGAGCGCGAGGGAGTCGACCTCACCGTCGTGGGCCCCGAGGTTCCGCTGGTGGCGGGACTCGTGGACGCGCTCGCGGAGCGCAACCACGCGGCGTTCGGGCCCACCGCCGCCGCCGCGCGGCTGGAGGGGTCGAAGGCGTTTGCGAAGGAGGCGATGGAGCAAGCGGGTGTCCCCACCGCCCGCTGGCGACGAGTGGCGTCCCTTCAGGAGGGGATCGACGCCGTCGCGGAGCTTGCGAATCCCGGCGTCGTCGTGAAGGCCGACGGGCTCGCCGCGGGCAAGGGCGTCACGGTCGCCGGCGACTCTGAGCAGGCACATGCCGCGCTCGCGGAGATCTTCGTGGAGAACCGTTTCGGCGAGGGCGGGGCGAGCGCGATAGTCGAGGAGCTCCTGGTAGGGGAGGAGCTTTCATTGCTCGCGCTTTGCGACGGAGTCCGCGCGCTCCCGATGGCCCCCGCCCGCGACTTCAAGCGCATCTTCGACGGCGACCTCGGCCCGAACACCGGCGGGATGGGCTCCTACTCGCCGGTCGGGGGCATCGACGCCACAACCGCGGAGTTGGCCGCCGCGGTGCACCAGCCGGTCGTGGACCTCATGGGCGCCCGCGGTACTCCCTTCCACGGAGTGCTCTATGCCGGGCTGATGCTCACCTCCGACGGCCCCCGCGTGCTCGAGTTCAACGTGCGTTTCGGCGACCCCGAGACCCAAGCCGTGCTCCCCCGCCTACGATCCGATCTGCTGGAGTTGCTGCTCGCCGCCACCAGCTCCGGGGGGCTCGAGGGCGCGACGCTCGAGTGGACAGATCACTGGGCGGTCACGCTCGTGCTCGCCTCTGCCGGCTACCCCGCGTCGTCCTCCACCGGCGATGCGATCCACGGGTTGGAGGACGTCCCCACGTCCATCGAGCTCACGCACGCCGGTACTTCCAGCCAAGACGACACCACCGTCACGGCGGGCGGGCGCGTGCTCAACGTCACAGCGCTGGGCATGAGCGCGGACTCCGCCCGCGCCGCCGCGTATGCTGCCGCTCAGAAGATCTCATTCGACGGCATGCAGATGCGGCGCGACATCGCCGCCAACGCCGAACCCCACACCACCCCCACGAGATGAGCGACGCCCCCACACCAATCCGAGCCGGCCTGGCGGAGGCCGAGGTACAGGCCCAGCTCGAGGAGTTCGACGTCGCCGGGCCACTAGTCGGGATCGTGATGGGCTCCTCCAGCGATATGGAAGCGATGGAGAAGGCCGCCAACGAGCTGCGTGACCGTGGTATCCCGCATGAGATGAAGGTCGCCTCCGCGCACCGCGAACCCGAGGTCGTCGCCGAATACGCCAAGAGCGCCAAGTCCCGTGGACTGCGCGTAGTCATCGCCGGCGCCGGCATCTCCGCGGCGCTCCCGGGCGCGGTCGCGGCTCACACCGACCTCCCCGTTATCGGCGTCCCGCTGTCGGGCCGCCTCACCGCCGCCGGCGGCCTCGATGCGATCCTCTCGATCGTGCAGATGCCGCCTGGCGTCCCCGTCGCCTGCGTAGGCCTGGACAACGCGCGCAACGCGGCGATCCTGGCCGCACAGATACTCGCGGCTTAGACGACCCTCTAATCGAATTTCCTATTGTGTCGCCCGGACGCGGGCGTAGGGTGCCGACCATGATCAAACCAAGGTTCACCTACGCCAACGTCGCCGCTACGCTCGCGCTCGTCTTCTCGATGACGGGTGGAGCCATGGCCGCGAAGCACTACCTCATCACATCCACCAAACAGATCAGCCCGAAAGTCGTCAAAGCCCTGCAGGGCAAAACCGGCAAAACCGGACCCGCCGGCAAAGAAGGAGCCCCCGGTAAAGAAGGAGCCCCCGGTAAAGAAGGGACACCTGGAATCGGGCCGGCTTTCAGCGCCTCTCATGACGGATCGGTCGAAGTCACCGGGAGCGAATCCAATAAAGCGACGGTGATAGCCACGCTCGACAAATTGCCCGCCGGCAAGTACGCGATCAGTGCAAAGCTCTACACGTTCGACACGAACACCACCGAAGACGTCGTAATCTGTCGACTCGTCGCAGAAAGCGATACCGATGAAGACGTGTCGCGTACTTCAAGCAGCGCGAAAGCCGGCTTCGCCGACAGCATCGGGGTCTTCCCCCTGCAAGTTGTTCATCAGTTCAACAGCACGGGCTCGACGTCCGTTGCGTGCTTCGTCTCCTCCGGCGAAGCGAAATCCATATTCGCCAACCACACCAAGATCACGGCGATTCAGGTCTCAGCGCTCACCAACACGGCTGTGTGAGCACATATCGAACCCCGGGGGTGGCGACGGTGTCGCCCCCGGGGTTGTGTTCATCGATCGGCTGTCGAAATATGGTCAAGCGGCGGCATGGGCCAGACCGGCACTCGGTATGTCACGGTGATGCACCGGGCAAATGCAAAACCACGCTCCCCTCGGCCGCCTCTGCCACAACGGTGTCCCCGGCATGAAACCGCCCCTCCAGTAGCGCGAGCGCAAGCTTGTCGACCAACTGCTTCTGAATCACACGCCGCAGTGGGCGCGCGCCGTAGGTGGGGTCATAGCCCATGTTGCCGAGGAGCTCGCGAGCGACAGGGGTTATCTCCAATTGCACACCCCGCTCCGAAACAAGCTCGATCACGCGCTGTAGCTGTAGGTCGACGATCTCGGAGATCTGCTCGCGTGAGAGTGGGTCGAAGCGGACTATGTCGTCCAGACGATTGATGAACTCGGGCTTGAAATGGCTGGTCAATTCCGCTCGCATATCGTCGCCTGTCGCCGATACCGGAATGTTGGAGGTCATGATGAGTACGGTGTTCTTGAAGTCCACTGTGCGGCCCTGACCGTCGGTGAGGCGGCCGTCGTCCATCACCTGCAGGAGTGTGTTGAAGACGTCGGGGTGTGCCTTCTCGATCTCGTCCAGCAGCACCACGGAATAGGGGCGACGACGGACCATCTCGGTTAGCTGACCACCCTCTTCGTAGCCCACATACCCAGGGGGTGCGCCAACAAGACGGGAGACCGAATGCTTCTCCATGTACTCGGACATGTCGATCCTCACCATCGCGTCCTGTGAGTCGAACATGAACTCAGCGAGCGCCCGTGCAAGCTCGGTCTTACCC
>JBOGYB010000242.1:0-3762 GCA_050696555.1 Solirubrobacteraceae bacterium
GGACAGGGTCGCATGCGACCCTGTCTTCTAGAATGTAGGCGCGTACTTGCCGAACACGTCCTGCATCGCCCCGCACACCTCGCCCATCGAGCAGCGGTCCTTCAGCGCTTGACGGATCGACGGGAGCAGGTTCGCCTCGCCGCGCGCGGTCTCGCGCAACTCCTCCAAGCGCTTTTGCACCAGCTCCTGGTCGCGGTTCTCCTTGAACGCCTTCAACCGCCCAACCTGTTCGCGCTCGGACTCCGGGTCGACACGTAGGAGATCGGGCACCTCGAGGTCCTCCTCCTCGTACTTGTTCACACCCACCACGATGTCCTGGCCGATGCGGTAGCGCTCCTGGTAGCCCCACGCCGACTCGTCGATCTCGCCGGTGATGAATTGGATCGCGTTCACCGACCCTCCGAGTGCGTCCACCTTGGCGATGAGCTCGTTCGCGCGCGCTTCGATCTCGTCGGTGAGCGACTCCACGAAATAGGAGCCCGCGAAAGGATCCACTGTGTCCGCGGCGCCCGACTCGTGCGCCAGTATCTGCTGTGTGCGCAGCGCGATCTTCGCGGCATGCTCGGTGGGTAGCGCAAGGGCCTCGTCGAAGCCATTGGTGTGAAGCGACTGTGTTCCTCCGCAGACCGCGGCGAACCCTTGCAACGCAACGCGCACGATGTTGTTCTCCGGCTGCTGGGCCGTCAAGGTCACCCCACCCGTCTGGGTGTGGAAGCGCAACATCGTCGACTTCGGGCTCTTCGCGCCGAAGCGCTCTTTCATGATGTGTGCCCACATCCGCCTCGCCGCCCTGAACTTGGCGACCTCCTGGAAGACGTTGTTGTGGCCGTTGAAGAAGAACGCCAACCGTGGAGCGAAGTCGTCCACGTCGAGGCCCTTCTCGATCGCAGCCGTCACATAAGCGATCCCGGAGGAGAGCGTGAATGCGACCTCCTGCACCGCCGAGCAACCCTTCTCGCGGAAGTGGTAGCCGGAGATCGAGATCGTGTTCCACTTCGGGATACGTTCGTTGCAGTACTGGAAGAGGTCGGTGGTGAGGCGCATCGTGGGCTGCGGGGGGTAGATGTAGTTTCCGCGCGCGATGTACTCCTTGAGCACATCGTTCTGTGTCGTCCCGCGCAGAAGCTCTGAGGCCACACCCTGCTCCTCGCCCACCAGCTCGTAGAGCAACAGCAGGCAAGCGGCGGGAGCGTTGATGGTCATCGACGTCGACACCTGGTCGAGGGGGATGCCGTCGAATGCGGTGCGCATGTCGTCGATGGTGTCGATCGCCACCCCCGTCCTGCCCACCTCCCCCAGGCAGCGCGGGTTGTCGGAGTCGAGCCCGAGCTGTGTGGGGAGATCAAACGCCATCGACAGGCCCGTGGAGCCCTTGGAGAGCAGGTAGCGGTAACGCTCGTTTGACTCCTTCGCCGATGCATACCCGGCGTATTGGCGCATCGTCCAGGTCTGTTTGCGGTACATCTCGCGGTGCACACCACGCGTGTAGGGGAACTCACCCGGTGCCCCCAAATCGAGATCAGCGGGCAGGTCCTCGGTGGTGTAGAGCCCCTCGATCTCGATCCCCGAATCGGTGAAGCGGCGGGGGTCCTCGGGCCCCACGATCGGCGCAACCGTGAGGCGCTCCTGGCTTTCTGTTTTCTGCAGGTCGTCGGTCATAGTCACAAGCAGATCATATTTGGGTGCCCGAGCCGGTATCGTCCGGACCGTGCCTACCTGTCTTGTCACCGGCGGCGCCGGCTTTTTGGGGTCTCATCTATGCGACGAGCTGCTTTCCCGTGGGCACAGGGTCATCTGCGTCGACAACTTCGAGACGGGGTCGCTGGCGAACATCGAGCACATTCGCGACCCGGAGCGCTTCCGTCACGTCAACGTGGACATCATCGAGCCGTATGAGATCGACGAGCCGGTGGACTTCGTCTACCACCTCGCGTCGCCGGCGTCGCCGATCGATTACCTGCGTTTGCCGCTGCATACGCTCAAGGTGGGCTCCTACGGCACCCACCATACCCTCGGTCTGGCCAAGCGCCATCGCGCGCGCTTCCTGATCGCCTCCACCAGCGAGGTGTACGGCGATCCGCTGGAGCATCCACAGTCGGAGAGCTATTGGGGCCACGTCAACCCGATCGGCCCCCGTGGTGTCTACGACGAGGCCAAGCGCTACGCGGAGGCGCTCACAATGGCCTACCACCGCCAGCAGGGGGTGGATACGGCGATCGTGCGTATCTTCAACACCTACGGCAGTCGTATGCGCCCGCACGACGGGCGCGCGATCCCCACGTTCCTGCGCCAGGCCCTCGCCAGCCGTCCGATTACGGTGTTCGGCGACGGCTCGCAGACACGCTCCTTCTGTTTCGTGAGCGATCTCATCCGCGGTCTGATCGCTCTCGCCGAGTCCGGGTACCACAACCCGGTGAACATCGGCAACCCCGATGAGTACACGCTGCTCGAACTGGCCGAAGCGGTCAAGCAGGTCACCGGCGCCGGGTCGGACATCCTGTTCGAGGCGCTACCCGTCGACGATCCCAAGCAGCGTAAGCCCGACATCACGCTTGCAAAAGAGCTTCTTGGCTGGGCCCCGGAAGTGAGCTTGCTCGACGGCTTGCGCCGCACGATCGACACCTCCGGTGTGGAGCAGCTCGTCGGTTGAACGCCGCATCGCAGACGGTTTCTGATCGCTTGACAAGCCTTCCTACACTCACACGCCCGGGTACGGGCGGGTTCTGCCAAACGGTTTCTGACCGCTCGACATCGTTCCACTCACACCCGCGCCTCGGCGCGGGTGTGTTCTGCCAAACGGTTTCTGACCGCTACATACGGGAAACTCAACTGTTGTGAAGTCCGAGATGGGAGTTCGTTCCCCGGACGCGCCGCGCACCAGCTCCGTCCTGCGGGCGCCCCTGTCCGTCCGCCCAAGGGTGGACAACGGTGGACCGTCTGATAGTGCCACTCCCCCGCGACTCGAGCGTGACGTGCGCAGCAAGCGTCCTCCGGCGCTCTCCTTCCTATTGCGCATGGACACCATGCGCCGCGTGTTGCGAGTGCTGTCGTTGCTCGCGCTCGACTTGCTCGGGGTGGCGGCGGCGATCTTCACGGCGCTGGCTATCAAGGCGGCGCTGCTGAGCGGCCAGGTGAGCGCCGACGCGGCGTTCGTCGAGACACGGAGGGTGCTCCCATTCGCGTACCTGCTCACGGCGTTGCTGTTCGCCCGCTCAGGGCTTTATGCGGCGCGATCGCAGCGACCGGGTTTGTCGCGCATCGTGGGCTGCCTGTTCGAGGTGGCCTTCGTGGCACTGCTGTTTGCGGTGGTGAGTGGAGAACGCTTCACCAGCTACTACCTCTTCTACGGCTCGCTCGCCATCGCTTTGCTGTACGTACCGTCGTTGCGCTACCTCTACGAGAGGGTCACGGGTGCGGCGTTGCGCGCCGCCGGGTATCACCGGCGTGCGGTGTTGGTGGGCACCGGCAAGCACATCCACGACGTCGCCAACGCGCTCGCCGACGCCCCGCGCTCGCCGATCGAAGTGGTGGGCTTCGTATCGCCCAATCCACTGCCCTCAAACGGGGTGCGTTGCTTGGGGGGGCTCGACTCTTTGCAAGAGGTGATCGCGTCGGAAAGCGTCGACGAGGTGATCATCGCCGACCCCGACTTCCCCCAGGAGCGCGCGGTGGAGCTGGTCGACCAGTGCCACCGGCGCGGGGTGCGCGTGCGCATCGCGCCCTCCACGATGGAGATATTGATCCACCGCGCAGAGTTCGTTC
>JBOGYB010000243.1:0-3737 GCA_050696555.1 Solirubrobacteraceae bacterium
GCCCCTCATGCGTGGTCGAGCACGTGAGCGCCTGGGCTCGCAACCGATCGAGACGGTCCTATCATCGGAGGTGGAGAACATGACATGATCACGCTCGGCTTTGTGCTGCTGCTGATAGGCGCCGTGCTGGCGGTGGGGGAGGCACACGTGCCCGGCGGCGTTCTTGGCGTGGCGGGAGGTGTGGCGCTGATGGCCGGTGGGATCATCGTCATCGCCACGCTGGGCGCCAGTGCGGTGGTTGCTGTCTCGGTCGGCGTCGGGCTCGGTGCGGCGGCAGGCGGATGGGCGCTCGTGGTGACGCGCAAGGCGGCGAGTGTGCGGCGCGCTCGTATCCAGGCAGGCGCGGAGGCGTTGTGTGGCCGGGTTGGTGTGGTTCGAGGCTGGAGCGAGCCTGGTGGCCAGGTATTCATCGACGGGGCTCTGTGGCGCGCCCGGCAGGGATGGGCGGAAGCCGACGGGGAGGCGCTTCACGAGGGCGATACAGTCGTGGTCGAGCGTGTGAGCGGCCTGACGCTGTCCGTGCGCCGCGCCGAGGAGTGGGAGCTGATCGCATGATCGTGGCGCTCGTCATAGTCCTCACCTGCATGGCGGTGACGGCGCTCATGCTCGCGGGTGCGTCGGTGCGGGTATTGCGCGAGTACGAGCGCGGTGTCGTATTCCGTCTCGGCCGCGTGACCAGCCAGCGCGGTCCGGGGCTGATCTTCCTGATGCCCGCGATCGATCGCATGGTCCGCGTCAGTTTGCGCACGATCACGCTGCAGATCCCGGCGCAGGAGATCATCACGCGCGACAACGTGCCTGCACGCGTCACTGCGGTTGCCTACTACCGGATCATCGATTCCACGAAGTCGGTGATCGAGATCGAAGACGTGCTTGCCGCTACTTCGCAGATCGCCCAGACGACCCTGCGCTCGGTGCTGGGCAAGGCTGAGCTCGACGCACTTCTGTCAGAGCGCGAGCGCTTGAACGAGCATCTCCAGCAGATCATCGACGATCAGACCGAGCCCTGGGGTGTGAAGGTCACCACGGTCGAGATCAAGGACGTCGAGATCCCGGAGCGGATGCAGCATGCGATGGCGCGCCAGGCCGAGGCCGAGCGCGAGCGTCGCGCGAAGATCATCAACGCCGAGGGCGAGTTCCAGGCAGCCGCGCGACTCAACGACGCAGCCGATGTGATCAGCCGCAACCCCGTGACGATCCAACTGCGTTACCTCCAAACGCTGTTGGAGGTAAGCAACAAACAGAGCTCCACGATCGTGTTCCCACTGCCGGTGGACATCCTCCAGCCACTCATATCCGCCGCACGAGCTCCTCACGCCGTGGCCGATGGGCCTGAGCGTGAGCGCCTCGACGAGGCACTTACCGCCGCGCGGGCGGCGCTCGACGCAGCGACGAGCGATCGCGAGCGTCTGGAATCCGGTGCGTATCCGGTTCCGGTCTCACCTACATCAGAGCGTCCGGCCTAGTCCGGAAGCTAAGGCAGATCGTCCAACGACAATCTGCGCATAAGCGCGGCAAGCTCACGATGCTGATGGGGCCCAGGCTGTTCGAGTCGCTCAACGATCCGCTCACGTACGGGGTGCGGCATCGCCTGGGAGAGCTTTGCCTTGGCCTCCAAGCGATCGGCGCGTAGCCTGAAGGCAACAGTCTGCGGAGCGATTCTGCGAGATAGCTCGAGACCCCCGCCCTCCAACTGCCATCGACTTCCGCCGAGCACTGTCTCGTGGCGCTCCAGTGTTCGACGTAGTACGTCGAATTGCTCCTCGCTGTCGAGCGGTTGAGGAGTTCCGTGGATATGGACGGAGAGGTGATTCATCGTGCTCGGGACGTCCGTCAGCTCCGGGCGATACCAGGACGCCGAGACGAATCCGTGCGGACCCTCGAAGATCAACAGCGCTGGAATGCGTGCCTCGATGTCGGCGCACTGTGGGTCGGCCCGCGCGAAGTGCCCAGCTACGACAATTTCATCTCCGGGTCCGTCCTCGAGCAGGAAGAACCCATATGTGGCACGCAGACCATCGCCTCCGTTGGTTACCACGCGCGCCCAGCCGTGCTCGGCGATAACTCGCTTAGCCTCACATGAGGTCATTGCATACTTGGGCTGAACGTGCACCGCATAAGCCTAGTCGTCGTCTGGGGGATCAATGTGAGATCGCCTGGGGGGCCAGTAGGTGGGCACCTTCGCCCGCACGCACCTCCTGTGCACCCTCGGGTGCGTGAACGTCTGGGGCTAGCAGGCCAAGGACATGCCCGCCAAACCCGCCGCCTACGATCCTTGCACCTGGAGCGCCTGCTCGGAGCAGCCGCTCCACAGTCGCCTCGACGGCTGGGGTGGATACTGCGTACTGGTCGCGCAGGCTTGCGTGGGACGCGTTCAGCAGGCGCCCCAATGCGGGTAGGTTACTCGCCTGTAGGGCGACCACGGCGTCTTGGACTCGGGCGTTCTCGCTGAGAACGTGGCGCGCGCGTTCTCGCAAGCGCTCAGGCAGCTGGTCGAGGTCTCGCCAGCTCGCCTGCCTCAACGAACCTATGTTTAGGAGCTCGCATGCCTCAGCGCATTCGGCTCTGCGCTCGTTGTAGGCGGAGCTGGCGTTCTCGTGGCGCTCGCCGGAGTCGAGCGTCACCAGTCGCCAGCCTTTCTCCAGCCGCAGAGGTACCGGTTCGACCTCGAATGTCTGGAAGTCGATGCGCATCGCCATCCCAGATGCGCCATACAGGGAGGCGAGCTGATCGAGCATCCCGGTGTGGGCGCCCACCCATTCGCTCTCCACGCGTGAGCACAGCCGGGCGAGCCCGACGTGGTCGGTTTCGTCCTCGCCTGACAGGGTGAGCAGGGCCAGGCACAGTGCGACCTCGAGCGCTGCCGAGGACGACAGGCCGGCGCCTTGACGGAGGTCGCCGCCGATCTCCAGATGGGCGCCCACCAGCGGGTGCCCAGCTCGGCGCAACTCGGCTACGACACCACGCACATAGGCACGCCATCCCGTCGCGACTGTGGGCTCGGCGAGCGCGAACTCGTCCTGCTCGCCGCGATCGAGCGCGCGCACGAGGATGCGCTGATCCCCGCTTGCTGTGGCGTGCACGGTGATTCCCTCGGCGATGGCAAAAGGCAGCGCAAGCCCTTGGTTGTAGTCAGTGTGCTCTCCAATCAGGTTCACGCGGCCGGGGGCGAACGCGCTGACGCGCTTACGCGGCACTGACCATCGCCTCGCGCAGCGCCGCGGCCGAGTCCTCCGGGAGGGTGTCGCCGACGAACGTGCCCCCGCCCTGCTCAGACCCGGCGGGATACTTGAGCTTGGTCGCGGTGCGCAGCGGTGGGTAGAACTCGACGTGCAGGTGACCGTCGGAGTATCCATCGGTGGGCGCCTGGTGGACAACCATCACATAGGGGAAGGGCCTGGCGAAGAGGACGTCATAGCAGCGAGTGAGGGTCTGCAGGCACTCCGCGAGCAAACGCAACTCGACGGGCTCGCAATCGAGCAGGCTAGGTCGATGGCGTCGAGTGACGACGTGTGTCTCATACGGCCAGCGCGCCGCGTAGGGGATGTACGCGACGACGCTCTCATTCTCGTACACCACTCGATGCCCGTCGCCGAGCTCACGGCGCAACAGCTCACATGGCGCGCAGCCCCCCAGGCGGGCGTCTGCGGCAAGCTCGAGCTTGGGCACCGGGGGTAGAAATGGATAGCCGTAGATCTGCCCGTGTGGATGGTGCAGGGTTGCGCCCACCTCCACTC
>JBOGYB010000244.1:0-3735 GCA_050696555.1 Solirubrobacteraceae bacterium
GTGTAGATCACCCCGAGCGTGTCGTCGACGTGTCTGAACACCGGGGCTCGGCTGAGGAAGCGGATCGCCATCCACACGATTGTCGAAGCGATCACTCCAACCGCGATCGCGCCGAAGCCATTGACGAAACCGGCTGATGGCGTGATCGCCACGAGGCCTGTGATCATGCCGTTGACCGAGCCCAGCAGTGATGGCTTGTCACGGAATATGTAATCCCAGGCGATCCACACGAGCATCGCAACGGCGGTGCAAAGGTTCGTGTTGAGAACCGCCGCCGAGGCGTTGGCCCCCGCGTAGTAGGAGTCACCACCGTTGAACCCGTTCCACCCCAGCCACAGCAGACCGGCTCCCGCGGCAACCATGAGCAGGTTGTTGGGAGCGTCGACCTCTCGGTCTCGTTGCAGTCGCGGCCCGATCACCGCTGCCGCCACGAAGCCAGATATGCCCGCCGCGAGGTGGATGACGTAGCCACCCGAGTAGTCGAGCGCGCCGTGCGCGGCGAAGTACCCACCGCCCCAGATGAGGAACGCGTTGACCGTGTACACGAACGTGATCCACAGCAGCACGAACGGGATCCACGCCTTGAAGTTGATACGGCCCAGGACCGACCCGAGCATCAGGATCGGCGTGATCCCCGCGAACACGAACTGGAAGTACACGAGCGAGGACTGCGGGAAGTGGAATTCCGGTCCCGAGGTGATCGACGGGATCACCGCCTGGCCCTCCTCGGCTGCGTGCCCCAGAACGCTCCCCGGTTTGCCCCAGAACGTGTCGAAGAAGCCCGTCCCTTTCCCGATCGGGGTGCCAAAGCCCATCTTGAACGCCCACAAGCACCACGCCACCAACACGAGTGCGAATGCGACGAAGGTGAGCATCATGCTGTTCACCGACCAGCGCTTCTGCATCACGCCGCCGTAGAGCACGGCGAGACCCGGGATGCTCATCAGACCGACGAACGTCGCGGCGGTCATCTGCCAAGCGTTGTCGCCCGGGTTGAGCCACGATGGGTACGCCAGCCATTCGGCTGTGGCCAAGATGGACATACGCCTCCATTTCCTGTCTTTGATCTCGTTCCGAGCGCAAACTCCCCCTCTTGGGTCGAGGCGCTCCTGGGTCGCACCATGAAACCGTCAGGCGGGGAGCACCGATAGGGAGACATGGCCAACAGTTGCCACCCTCGTTTAGACATATGTCGAGACACCCTCCCGCGAGGGCCTCAGGGGGAGACGCCGGCGCTAGCCCGCGGAGGCGTGCCCGTACGGCATACCCGCCTGGCGGCAGGCTTCGAGCAGGTGCCCGTGGGCCATCGCGGCGGGATTTTCGGCGGGGTTCGCGCACAGCGCGCGGGCGCGCTCTCCGCAGGGGTGGATCGCGGCCGCCCCGAGCGTGCTCGCGAACGTCACCTCGATGCAACCGGGGCGTGTGCCGCTTCCTTTCGTCTCCGCCACAACCGCCACGACAGCGAATGCGGCCACGAGCACCGTGCACGCCGCGATCACGGCCAAGCGGCTGGCGCGGGTCCAGTGCAGGGGCTCTGAGAGCCGTTTGGCTTGGTCCTGCATCACCATCGGACACTCACTCTATTGCTCGGACTTGGGGTCGAACGTGAGCGCGGCAGAGTTGATGCAGTAACGCTGACCAGTGGGACCTGGGCCGTCGTCGAAGACGTGGCCGAGATGCCCCCCGCAGCGGCGACACACCACCTCCGTGCGGCGCATGAAGAGGGAGTTATCGGGACGCAACTCCACAGCCTCGGCTACCTGGGGCTCGGTAAAACTCGGCCAACCCGTACCCGACTCGAACTTGGTGTCGGAGGAGAAGAGATCGTTGCCACAACCCGCGCACACATACATCCCTGAGGACTTGTTGTAGACGTACTCCCCAGAGAAAGGCGCCTCTGTGCCGGCGCGTCGCAGCACGTCGAACTGCTCGGGGGTGAGCTCCTCGCGCCACTGCTCCTCCGGCTTGTCCACCTCACGGTCTCCCATGCCCAAGTTCTAGCACTGGGATGCCCATCGAACACGAGATCGCACGAAGGGGGACTCCCCACGCCTGCTATTCTTATCTTTACGTTCACGTCAATTTCAAAAACCCGCCTCGGCGTTCACGCAGGTCACGAGAGCTACAAGTGGTGGGCACTGTCGTGCACGAGCCTGGGAATGCTGCTCGCGGCAACCAACTCCGGCACGCTCATCATCGCCCTGCCGAGCCTCGAGCGCTCGCTGCACACGAGCCTCTTGGCGCTCGTGTGGGTGATCCTCGCCTACCTCATCGCCGCCACCGTGCTCGTGCTCACGGCGGGGCGGCTGAGCGACCTGTTCGGACGCAAGCGCGCCTACGTGGGCGGCTTTTTGTTGTTCGCGCTCGCCTCTCTCGGCGCCGGCTTCTCCACCGACGCCACCATCCTCCTCTGCTGGCGCGTGCTGCAGGGGATCGGCTCTGCCTTCCTGTTCGCCAACGCCGCCGCGCTCGTCACCGACGCCTTCCCCAAGGAGCAACTGGGTCTCGCGATGGGCGCCAACACGATGGTGGCCGCCATCGGGCTCGTGCTGGGGCCCGTGCTCGGCGGTGTGCTCGTGGAGATCTCCTGGCACTGGGTGTTCTGGTTCAACGTCCCACTTGCACTGCTTGGCGCGGGCTGGGGCGCGCTGATCCTGCGTGAGCTGGCAAAGCCCGATCAGGTGAGGGGCTTCGACGTGCTCGGCACCACCACGTTCGTGGTGGGGCTCACCGGGCTCGTATTGGGTGTGTCCAAGGGCGGTATCTCCGGGTGGAGCAACCCCGTGGTGGTCGGCGGGCTCGTGTCCGCCGCCGTGCTGCTGCCGTTGTGGGTGGCGATCGAGCGGCGCACCCGCGCCCCCATGCTCGACCTCTCGATCTTCTCCAACCGTCTTTTCGCCGCCGCGAGCGCCGCCGCGTTCATCAACGGGTTGGCCCGCTTCGCGCTCATGTTCCTGTTCGTCTTCTACTACCAGGGCGCCCAGTCGAACGACCCGATCACGGCAGGCATCAAGCTGATACCGCTCGCGCTCGGGATGCTCGTGGCTTCGCCGCTTGCCGGCATGTACGCCGACCGTCACGGCTCGCGCGGGCTGGCGTCCCTCGGCATGCTGGTGACAGCCACCGGGCTCGCCGCGATGACCACACTCCAGGTGCACTCCCCCTACTGGCAGAGCATGATCTGGCTGGCGCTCGTGGGGATCGGCTCAGGCATGTTCAACTCCCCCAACACCGCCGCGATGATGGGCGTCGTGCCCGCCAAGCGCCGCGGCGTGGCCGCCGGGGCGCGCACCCTGCTGCAGAACACAGGCGCCGTGCTGTCGATCGCCTTCGTGCTCGCGATCGTCACCTCGGCGGTGCCGAAGACCACGCTGTTCGCCGTCTTCTCAGGCGTCACCCGTGGGCTCTCCACGCAGAAGCTCGACCCATTCATCGCCAACATGCACGTCGCCCTGTGGGTGCTGGTGGCGACCTCGGTCGTGGGGGCCTTCGTGTGCCTGCTGCGCCCGCGTCAGGTCACGATCCCCGCCAAGGAGCCCAAGCTGGAGGTCTCCTTTGAGCGCGTCTGAGCAGAGCCTGCGCATCGGCGACGTCGCCAAGCTCGCCGGCACCACCCCTCGCACGATCCGCTACTACGAGGAGATCGGGCTGCTACCGAACGCACCCGAGCGCCCGTCGGGCGGGCACCGCCTCTACACCCCCGCCGAGGTAGAGCGTCTACGCGAGGTGATCCGC
>JBOGYB010000245.1:0-3719 GCA_050696555.1 Solirubrobacteraceae bacterium
TGCCCCACCAGGCGATTGCGGTGTCGATGTGGCGGTGGGGGAGGGTCAATCGCTCGGCAACCGTCTCGACTTCGGCGGTCCCTCGTTCGGCTTCTTCGCTGCCCGCGAGACCTACCTCCGTCGCATGCCCGGCCGTATCGCGGGTGAAACGACAGACGTGGATGGGCGTCGGGGCTTCGTGCTCACGCTGCAAACGCGCGAGCAGCACATCCGCCGCGAGAAGGCCACATCCAACATCTGCACCTCTCAAGCGCTGAACGCGCTCGCCGGCGTCGTGTATCTCGCCTGGCTCGGTCGCCGGGGTCTCGTGGAGCTGGGGGAGTTGCTGCTCAAGCGCACCCACTACGCCCGCACCACACTGTGTGCGCTGGACGGGATCGCTCCGCTCCACTCACAACCGGCGATGCGCGAGTTCGCGCTTCGCCTCGATGCCGACGTCCCCGCCGTACGGCGCCGTTGCGCTGCGCAGGGTGTCAACCCCGGCGCCGACCTCTATGCGCTCACGGGCCGTGAGGAGGACCGTGGGGGGTTGCTTGTGGCGATCACCGAGCGCCGCTCGCGCGTCCACATCGACAAGCTCGCGGCGGTGCTCGGGGAGGCGGTCGCCGCCGAGCGGTTGGTCGACGGTGATGTCGCGCCCGCCGTCGAGGTCGGAGCGCGCGCATGATCGCTTGTCTGGGAGAAAGCGCGGCGGAGGTGTTGGTATGAGCGAAAGCGAGCGACTCGCGCGCACGCGTATAAGCGCAAGTCCGCCGGTGGAGCCGACCGACAGCGCGCTCCAGCGCGAAGCGGCGGTCACGATCTTCGAGCGCGGTGCGCCCGGCCGTCGCGCCTTCCAGTGCCCCGAGCTTGACGTCCCCGACGTGCCCGTGGAGGAGCTGTTGCCGGTAGTCCTGCGTCGCGTGCAGGCCCCGCGCCTGCCCGAGGTGTCAGAGCCGGAGATAGTGCGCCACTACGTGCGCCTGTCAAAGCGCAATTTCGATCTCGACTCGGGTTTCTACCCGCTGGGGTCGTGCACGATGAAGCACAATCCCCGCCTGCACGAGCGGGTGGCCGCTCTCCCCGGCCACGCTCGTCTTCACCCTCTGCAGGACCCCGAGCACGCGCAGGGGGCGCTGGAGCTGATGTGGAACCTCGAACGTGCGCTCTCGGAGGTGTCGGGGCTGCCGCACGTCTGCCTGCAACCATCCGCGGGCTCCCACGGCGAGCTCGCGGGGGTGCTGCTCACGCGTGCTTACCACGAGGCGCGGGGAGAGAGCCGCCACAAGGTGCTCACCCCCGACACCGCCCACGGCACCAATCCAGCCACGGTGACGATGGCGGGCTTTGAAGTGGTGAAGGTCGCCACCAACCCCCAGGGTGGGGTGGATCTCGAGGACCTACGCGCGAAGGCCGACAGGGATGTTGCGTGTTTGATGCTCACCAATCCCAACACGCTCGGATTGTTCGACCCCAACATCCAGGAAATAGCCACGATCGTGCACGGGGTTGGGGCGACGCTCTACTACGACGGCGCCAACCTCAACGCGGTGATGGGCCTCTCGAGGCCCGGGGACATGGGCTTTGACATCGTGCACTTCAACCTCCACAAGTCCTTCACCCAGCCCCACGGTGGTGGCGGCCCAGGGTCGGGCCCGATAGCGGTGTCAGAGCGCATCGCCCCCTACCTGCCGGTGCCGCGGGTGGCGCGTATCGAGAGCGACTCCAACGACCAGGCGCCGAGGTTCGATCTTGTGGGGGACGGGAATACCTCGATCGGTCGCCTCCGTGGCTTCCAGGGTAACTACGGGTGCTTCGTACGCTCCTACGCCTACATCTGCTCGCTCGGCGCCCCCGGTCTCAAGGACGCCTCCGAGACGGCGGTGCTGAACGCCAATTACCTGCTCGCGCGGCTGCGTGAGCTCGGTGTCTCGGAGCACTTGCCGCTCGCCTTCTCTCAAGCCAATGCCCCATCCCCGCAAGGGGATGGGGAGGATGGTGGTGGTGTCGCCGGGCTCTGCCTCCACGAGTTCGTGCTTTCCGGTGGGCCGATGAAGCGCGACCTGAAGATAAAGACGCTCGATCTCGCCAAGCGCCTGCTCGACTACGGCTACCACCCGCCTACCGTCTATTTCCCGCTGCTCGTTGACGAGGCGCTGATGGTGGAGCCGACCGAGACCGAGACCAGGGAGACACTAGATGCCTTCGCCGAGGCAATCGCGGAGATCCTACGCGAGGCGGGGGAGGACCCCGAGATCGCTCTACAGGCCCCCTACACCACGCCGGTGCGACGTTTGGACGAGGTCCGTGCGGCGAAGCGCCCGGTAATCCGCCAGGCGCTCAGGTGACGAGTCCGCGGCAACTCGGTGTCCCAACCTGACCACTAGACAAAATGTCTTCTAGACAAAAGTTCTAGTTAAGGCATTGACATGGCACGACCGGTCTGTTTAGGATCGCGCCCATAGTGCTACTCGAGTCTGGGTTCGCTACATCGACGATCTGGTGCAGTGGCTCACTCTCGACAGGGCACGCCGGCACTCGTTGGGTACCGGTTGCGGGACGACACCGGTGGGGAGGCCATCATGCAGCAGGCAAGGACGCGGTTCGGGGCTGGTTTGGCGGTTGCGGGCCTCTTGGGGGTGTTTGTGTTGCTCGTGCTGCAGTCGGCCGGCGCATCCGCTGTGGGCTCCGGGTATTCGGACTCTCTCGGCGGCAAGCCGGGCGCGTCGCTGAACCTGTTGAGCTCGCCATTTGTAAACGGTGGGCCTTCGGAAGGACAAGCGGCGCGAAGCGCAAGGCTTCTCAGTCCCGCGGCGCGTGCCGCGCGTGCGCGCTCCCGCACAGAGTTCGCGCACCTGGGGACCGCGCGCGCCGCCGCGCTTGCCCGCGAAGCCTTTCCTGCATCCATCGCGCAGGTGGCGGGCGGCGCGCCTCGTCTTCCCAGCGGCGGGCGGGTGGTGCGGTACCTGAGCCCCAACTCGGCACAGCTCGCTCTGCCGGGAGGCAAGCATGCCGTTGCCGAATCCATGAAGCCGATGGCAACCATCGGTCCCTCCGGGCATCTGCGGCCGGTCGATTTGAGCTTGACCCGCACCCGTGGCGTATTCGAGTCGGCGAGGCCGCTGGTGGGAGTGTTGATCCCCCAACGGCTTAGCGACGGTGTGCAACTTCCCGAAAGCGGGTTGTCGCTGAGGCCGGTCGACTCGCGCGGAGCCTCGCTACATGGTTCCGCGGGCGTGCAGGACGGCGCGAGCGTGTTGTACGCGAATACCCAGACCGACGCGGACACCGTGGTCAAGCCGACAACGGAGGGCGTCGAGGTCAGCACCGTTCTACGTTCGACGGCCAGCCCAACGCAACTCTACTTCCGTGTGAGGTTGCCGAAGGGCATGAGCCTCCGGCAGGCGGGCGATGGCTTGGGTCCTGTGCGGGTCGTGGAGGGTGGGCAGACGATTGCCCTTATCCGCCCACCGAGCGCCCTGGATGCTGCCGGTGCCTCGGTGCCGGTATCGATGCGCGTGCGGGGTAATCTTCTGGTGGTGACGGTGTCCCCTGCCAGCGGGGAATACCAGTGGCCGATAGAGGTTGATCCTGAAGCGACGGTCGAAGACACCACGCTCAGAGGTCCAGAATCTGGCGGCAGCAACTGGGTGGTGTCTTCCAATCTGGAATCGAAATTCAGCCACTACTGGTACCCCAGCGCCATTACCCTATGGAGCTCGGGCTCGATTGTACCAGGC
>JBOGYB010000246.1:0-3711 GCA_050696555.1 Solirubrobacteraceae bacterium
GTTCAGGCCATCGCCGGAACGCACGTCGTTCTCTTCGGCGTGAGCGTGACACCGGAGGCGGTGAAAGGACTACTCGGCTTCTCCATCCAACGCACCAAGCAACCCGGGGGAGAAGCAAAGTTCCTCGACAACTTCCTGCTGTTCAAACAGAACGACCAGGGCCAGGGCTCGGATCACAGCAGTGAGAAGAACCCCTTCCAGGCGTTCGTGTGGGGCGACTACTCGGTGGAGGCGGGGCAGTCATACGACTACCGTGTCATCTGCCGCTACGGCACTCCCGAGAACTTGACCGACGGGGATGCAGCATCGCTGTCGGTGACCACCGAGAGGGTGGACGCCGGTGAGCACGCCATCTTCTTCAACCGCGGCGCCGCCGCCTCGCAGGCATACTCAACCGAGTTCCCAAACCAGATGGGCAAGCATCCGGAAGGCGCCGCGCTCGAGTGGCTCTCGCGTGGTTTGGAGGAGGGGTTGCTGGCGTTCATCGGCCAAGCCAACGGTCCGAGCTTCAGCCTGCGAGCGGCGGTGTACGAATTCGAGTACGAACCTGTCCTCGAGGCATTCGGGCAGGCCGCCCAAGCGGGGGCGGACGTGAAGATCGTGTGGGACCACGTGGACAACTCGGTGGAAGCGAAAGGCACCCACAAAGCCGAAGCGGCAGAACCCGCGACCAAGAATCTCGCCGCGATAGAAGCAGCTGGGATAAAGCCCTTGTGTATCCCCCGCGAGAAAACCAAGCAGATCCCTCACAACAAGTTCATCGTGCTGCTCGAGGACGGTGTGCCACAGCAGGTGTGGACCGGCTCCACCAACATCACCGCCGCCGGTATCTATGGCCAATCCAACGTAGGCCACGTCGTGCGCTCCCCCGAGCTCGCCGCCGACTACCTCGGCTACTGGACCGAGCTGAGCGGCGACCCCGATCCTCCGCCACTCAAGGCTTGGACGGTGGCGGACACTAAACCACCCAAGCACACACCCGAGGAACTGCTGAACAGTCCCGACCCACGACCCGCTCCAGCATCGGTAGGCACGGTGTTCAGCCCCCGCGGGGGCAACCAGGCGCTGGAATGGTACGCGAAGCTCATGGACGGAGCCACCTCGAGCGTCTTCCTCACAGCGGCGTTCGGGGTGAGCAAAGAGCTCGACGAAGTCTTTCGCAAGCCCAAGCCCTACCTGCGCTACCTGATGCTCGATAACCGCAACGGGCGGATCGACACGGTGGCACGGGGGATCGAAGCCAACCCCGACAACGAGGTAACCAGCGGCGCCTATATCGGTGAAGGGAAAAACGGCACGGGCTGGCACCAGTGGCTGAAGGAGGCCCTCACCGGGCTCGACGGGTTCGTGAAGTTCATCCACACCAAGTACATGCTCATCGACCCGCTCGGAGACGACCCGATCGTGATCACAGGGTCGGCGAACTTCAGCGACGCATCCACTTCGGGCAACGACGAGAACATGCTCGTGATCCGCGGAGACACCCGTGTCGCCGACATCTACCTGGGCGAGTTCATGCGCCTGTTCACCCACTTCCGTCTGCGCGGTCGAGCCAACGCCAAGCCGAACGAGCTCCTGCCGGCAGCGGGCGTGAAGGCCGGTCAACCGACGACTGAACCCATCTATCTACACGAAGACTCGTCGTGGACCGACGCGGCCTACCAAGCCGGATCGCCCGAGGAGAAGGAGCGTCTGCTCTTCAGCGGCAGCGACTGACCGCGACCAACGCCACACCTCTACACAAAAATCGGTCCACCCTGCCCTACTTCAAGAGGCGCGACATGCGCCTGTCCTTGAGCCTCCTCCCGCCCGTCTGGCAGGTGGGACAGTAGGCGATCACGTAGTCCTCGAAGTGCACCGCCTGAAGCGTTGTGGCGCAGCGCGGGCAAGGCTCTCCCTCGTGGCGGTGCACCTTCAACGGCATCGGCAGCTTGTCCGGGATCGGTAGCTTCACCGTCTGCTCGTAGTGCTCGATCGCACCGTCGAGCACGCTCACGATCGCCTGCTCCAAGGCGGTGGTCTCCTCGACGCTCAGATCTCCCGCGCGCTTGAAGGGGGAGAGCTTTGCCTCCCACAGGATCTCATCCACCCACGAGCGACCGATCCCCGCGATGACGTGCTGGTCACGTAGCACCGTATGCAGCGGGCGAGACGCGTCGAGCACCTCGGTAAGCGGCGGTGGCTCGGGCCACGCCTCCGGGCCGAGCGTCGCGATCGCATCGTCTCGCTCGAGCTCCTCGGCGCGCAGCAACTTCGCCCACGCCGCCTGCTTTGACCCGAACTCGCGCAAGCGCAACTCGCCCTCCTCTTTCCCCTCGGCACGATGCGCCCCCGGGGTGGGGTGGCCATCTCGCGCAGCGCCATCGGAGGAGTCCACACGTGTGGCACTCCCCCCCTCCCCATCCAAAAGCACACGCACGAGCAAGCGCGATGTCCGATCCCGCGGTCCGGCCCGGCGGTCGTACAGCTGTAGGCGCCCGGCTGACATCAGGTGGATCAACAGCACAAGACCTTCGGAGGTCTCCACGAGTAGATGCTTGCCGCGCCTACCCACCCGCTCCACGGTTTGACCGTCGAGCGAGGACAGTGGAGGATCGAACGTGCGCATCGCCTTCACCCCTGGCGCGAGCGCCGAGACGATCTGCGCACCGCGCAACGCCTCGTCCAGGCGACGCGCGGTTATCTCCACCTCAGGCAACTCCGGCATCGCCTCATCCTAGGGCGACACCGGAGACGCTCCCCCTTAGTTCGCGCCGATTGGCGGGCCGTTGTATACGGCGCCGGTTGGGCTACGCCAGCTCACACGCCAGTGGGTGCCTTGCGTCAAGGAGCTCAGCGTCCAGTACCCGGCCGAGTCTGTCTGCACAACCTTCAACGTTTTGTAGCTTTTCGAGCCCTTCGGCTGCACCAGCACCTTCACCGTCGTGGGCCCTTCCGTCGGGCGCACCAATCCCCACAGTGAGAAGCCACTACCGTGTCTTGACACCACCAGCGGGATCGGGAAGCTCGAGTAGAGCAGCTTGTGCACCCCCCTCACGGTCTCGAGACCGGTTTCAAACCCGATCGTTCCACCGTGCACTCCCGCGCCGGGTTTTCCACCGCGGGGGTCGTCGCGAAGCAGATACTGCGAGAACGCCGCCACACGTGGGTTCGACCACGCGATCTTCTCGGAGATCGCGTCGTATTCGGCCTGCTTTGCCTGCGACACCCCCAGCTGGCTCGGTCTGGTTTGGATCCCAAACTCGGTCAGGTAGATCGGGGTGTGGGCCGGCAACGCATGTGCCCTTTCCGCCTTTGTGAGCGCGCTGGTCAGGCGCGACAGAACACCAATAGTCACGTTGTCGGACCCTGCCGGTTTGTAGGAGGGGCCGGCGGCCGTGGTGTAGGCGTGGTGGGCATACCCAGCCGTCTGCAGCATTTCGCAGGTGCCGGTCTTACGGTATTTGGAGTCAAGACAGAGGGCGTCGCGCAGGAACTCGAGCGGCGCCACATCGTGGAGCAGGGCCCTGGCGCCTTCCCGGTGGATTTCGCTCCTGCTCACGCTGTCATACCCCACCGGCGCCGTTTCCCCCATCAGCACCTTGGGCTTTGCGATCCCGGACGCCTGCAACCCTTCGTAGCCCGCCTGGAAGAGGCCGCGATAGATGCGCGGCGATTCGGGTGTCCCCCTGGAGTTGAACTGAGGCAGCAGAAACTGGGGGTGGTTGGCCC
>JBOGYB010000247.1:0-3710 GCA_050696555.1 Solirubrobacteraceae bacterium
GGGACTATTGAATGTGATATCGCCGTAAGCAACTACTCGCTGGAGGCGATAGTCAAATATAAAAAGAACGGGCCGTCGAAAGAGAACATGGGAGCTTTAAAAAATTCCTCGGCGGGAACAAGGCGAGTTTTTATGATCGGATTTAAAAACTTCAAAGGCAAGGTGGGTCATACGTGGTCGCAGATATGTTGGAATGCCTTTACGCACAGTGGCTGGGCTAGCGGCTGTACAGGTCCTTGACCTTCTAAGTGACGGCAAGCAGTCATGTGATGCCAGCCTTGCCGATGGGGTTGGCACTCGGCACTGCTGAGTGGGGTGGGCGAACGCAGCCAACTTTGATCGGAGTGCGCGGTGGCACGGCCCGGGATAGGGCGCTGGGCTCGCGGGCCCAGCTGAGCGATAGGATCAAGCACTTGGCAACACTCACCGTCTACGAAAAGCCGACCTGCAGCACCTGCCGTAACCTACGTGCGCTATTGAACGAAAGAGGCGTTGACTTCGAGTCGATCGACTACCACCTCACCGGCATCAAGGAGGGCGAGTTGCGCGATCTCCTGAACAAGCTGGGCAGCAGCCCACGGGAGGTGCTGCGTATGCGCGAGCCGCTCGTGAAGGAGCTTGGGCTCGACAGCTTCGAGATCGGCGACGAGGAGCTGATCGCACTGATGGTGGAGCATCCAGCCCTGCTGCAGCGCCCGATCGTCGTGGGCGGCGAGCGTGCCGTGCTCGCAAGACCCATCGAGCGCGCGCTCGAGTTGCTTTGAGCCGGCTTTTGGGCGGCTACAGCGATGGTGTTGCTCAGCCGGGATTCTCGATGCAGCAAAGCTGCGCTGCTCCGGTGGCGAGCAGAGTGCCCTCCGTATCCCAGATCCTGCCGTGAACGCCCATCAGCCCCTCCCCGGCGATGGTGCACTCGTGGTCGACCAGCAGCCATTCGCAGGTGGGATTGAATCGGTGTAGCCACAGGCTCGTGTCGAGGTTTGGCGCGAGGTAGTCCCACGAGCGGTAGCGCTGGTAGGCGGCGGGGAAACCGAACGTGTCGAGCAGGATCAGCGAGCGCGCGGCGTCGAGGAATGGGTTCTCGAAAGTTGCGACCGGGCGAAAGCGAGTCCACTCGCGCACGACCGGCGAGCGATCCCCTTTCGCAACCGGGACACGGCGTCGCTCTACGTTCTCCCAGAAGCGGAAGGTGGGATCGCCGGGTGCGGGCACCCACTCGTACGCTTCGACCTCCTCGGGAGGGGGAACGTCGGGCATGACCGGATGCTGGTGCTCATAACCGGGGCCATCGGTGGCTGTCTTGACCAGAGCGTGCAGGACCACCTTGTCCTGCTGGGTCATGGTCACCGAGAACGACTCCGCACGCCGCCCGCGCTTGAGTGCCGTCACCTCGAGATCGACAGGCCCGAACGCCGGCGAGCTGAGAAAGTGGCAATAGAAGCTTCGTGGTGTCGCGATCTCCGCGACTTCCCCCGCGGCCCGCAGGGCGATGGCCGCGAGATAACCACCGTTGGGTCCCCAGATCTCCCACTGATCCGACAGCGTTGCGGCATATCGGCCTCTCTCGCCGTCCAGGCGCGTGGCTTGCTCGAGGTCGCAGCTCATCCCTGACAAGCCTACTTTTGTCGAGCCCAGGACATATGTCCGGACGGGTTCAGATCCTGCATTGAGCGCTCGCGCCGAGTACCGTCGCAGTTGCTTAGTAGCTTCGTCGGTATGGACTCAAGCGACGATGCGAAGACCATAGAGCGAATAGAACATGATGACCGCCGTGCCCGACTCAGTGGGTGTCTCGCCGGAGCGGAGTGCCGACCATGACACTGAAGAAGGATCTCAAGCGGATCTTGGAGGCCGCCGAGAGGCAAGGATGGCGAGTGGAGTTGCAGAAGTCTGGGCACTACAAGCTCTATGCTCCGGATGGCGAGAACATCGTGACGACCGGCTCGACGCCGAGCGCCCCGAGCGCCCTTCGAAACGTCATCGGTCTGATGAGGCGTCACGGCTTTAAATGGAAAGGACGGTGATCATGGAGTATCAGCTCAGCATCACGTTCGCCGATCTCGGCCACCAAAGCGAGTTGTCGGATCGTCTCCTTTCGGTCTTGCTTGAGCGGTTTGCCGACGGCGGTCCTGCGATCTCGCACAACCAGATCACCGGCGAACTGACGATCATGGTTGCGTTCGACTCATCCGCTCCAATCGGGGACGCATCACGTCTATCGGAAGCTCTCGTTAGGGCAATGTTCGATGTCGGTCTCGAGAATGCTCCTACGATCCTCGACGTCCATCTTGCTGCCGTCCATGCAGGTGACAACATCACAGGTGCTCCTGGAGTGCTGTCGCCGGCCTAGCGATCGGTGCCGGTGCAGGGTGAGCCTGCGCCTCGTCTCGAAGGGCGAACGGGTGGATTCAGGAGGTACTGGAGTCGGCGCCCGGGGCCACCACATACACAATATGTGCCCGGGCCACCGCCAGGAACGGATGGTGCTCAGCCGGACCACCATCAAGCGGCTGCAGTGTCACGTCGGTGAGCGTGAGGAAGTCACGCTCGGAGGCGTTGAGCACGTCGGACACGCGGCTACGGTAGCCATCGCGGGCGAGCACTAGTAGGCCCTCGATGCGATGGCGCTGCGTCTCCACACGGATGCGCTCGCGTCGCTCCTCCTCCCCCTCGGGGTTCTCCGCCAAGGGCCGCTCGTACTCGGGGGTTGCGCTCATGAGCCCATTATCGGGCCTGCGACACCGGCGCTTGAGTTGTGTCGGCTCGAACCCCACCGTAAGCGTGTGCCTACGGGCATCGTTGCATCTCACGCCTGCTTGTGCTCAGGGGACCAGGATCGTGAAGGCGTAGTTGCTCGACGGTGTGCTCGGTGCGGTGTAGGTGTCAACCTCGAATTGACCCGTCGGGCAGTTGGTGTGCTGTGCGTTGACCGCCACCACTCCTGGGATACCCCCCGAGCTGTAGCTAACCTCGGGTGAGGCCACGATGGTCTCTTCGGCGGCGTTGATGGGGGCTGCGGGGGCGATGCAGAAGGCCCCTTCTTTGACCTCGGTGACGCCGGTGATGTTCTTGTCGACGACCACCGTCACCTGCGTTGGCGAGGTGGGCTGCACGACCGCGTACCCACGGGCGGCGCCGCTTGGGCCGGCCGGTCCTTGGGTACCGGTGCCTCCGGTTTTCCCTGTCGCACCTGTTTTCCCGGTGGCTCCGGTTTTCCCGGTCGCTCCGGTGAGCCCGCGCGGCCCTGGAGGGCCGGGTAGTCCCCGAAAGCCACGAGGTCCACGCACGAGGCACTCGCGCACACGATGGTTGGCTACGTGGGCGATGAAGCATTTCGAAGATGCGGTGTGGGCGGTGGGGAGGATCGAGATCCCCGCGAGCGCCGGCACGGCGACGGTCATCGCGCCGAGCACGGCAGGCGTGGCGAGCAGTGTGAGGGTACGTCTACGCATCGTTTGGAGCGCTCCTCTCGCTTGTGGTCTCCAGGTCCCTGTGACCCGTAACCGGTGGGAGGCCCCGAAGATGCGGTGTCAGCCGATGTGCTCAGGTACGCGCGCGGGGAGTCCCGCTCGTGCCGTTGCGGTGGGGCCGGCGACCTCGCCCACCGGCCGGTTGCGCTCCTCGCGCACGATGTAAAGCGGGCGGTGCTTGACCTCGTCGTAGATCCTTCCCACGTACTCCCCTATCACCCCGAGCGCGATCAGCTGGAT
>JBOGYB010000248.1:0-3710 GCA_050696555.1 Solirubrobacteraceae bacterium
CGATCCCTTCGCCTCCGAGGAGGCTGCCAGCGAGGATCGCGTGCGGGCACTTGAGAGCGCGCTCGCCGAGATCGACCGGGAGCGCGAGCGTGAAACCGAGCGCGAGATCGAGGGGTTGCGCGCCGAACAGGAGGCGGCCGCCGGGCGCACCGAGGAGCTGAAGGCGGAACTGGAGGCGGCGCGCTCGGCGCGCGAGCAGGCGGACACCCGTGCTGAGCAGACCCGCGCGGCCTTGCGCGAAGCCGAAGCCGAGGCGGAGGTCGCACGCCGCGACGCCGCCAAGGTGGGGGCAGAGTTGGCGGCGGCGAACCAGTTCTTGCGCAGTCACGCGGGCGTGGGCGGAGCCCTCACGGAGTCCCCACGCGCCTTGAGCGAGGCGTTGCAGGTGGAGCCGGGCTACGAGCTCGCGCTCGCCGCGGCGCTTGGTGGAAGACTCGACGCGGCTCTCGTGCGTGACATGGAGGGTGCCCGCACGCTGCTCGACCGCGTAGGTCAGGACGGAGGCGCCGCACTGCTGGCGGGGGATGCCGCAAGCGACGACGTGGATGGCGCGCGCGAGGATAGCGCTGGCCGGCTGGGGAACGCTCTCACGGAGGGCAAGCCGCCGGCAGCTGGAGCGCAGAGGCTGCTCGACTTGCTGGGTGGGTCGGGAGCCGTGTTGGAGCTTGCGCGCAGGTTGCTCGCGGACGCGTGGGTGGTCGAGGGTCTCGACGATCTCAACGAGGGCTTCGAGGGTGTCGCTACCACTCGCTCGGGTCGGGTGCTGTTCGCCGGTTGGGGTGAGGTGCGTCAGGTGACCGAGGGGGGCGCCGAGCGGGTGCTCGCGCGGCGCAACGAGCGCGACCGGTTGATCGGCGAGAGCGAGAGCGCGGTGGCCACCGAGCACGCGGCGCGTGCTGCGGTGGAGCAGGCGCTCGGGCAGGTGCGGGAGGCGGATGAGGCGCGTGACCGGGCAGACGGTGCGCTGCGCGAAGCCGACCGCAAACTAGCGGAGGCGGCCGAGGCGCAGCGCAAAGCGGGGTGGCTGATCGAGCAGCGTCGCGCCGCCCCTGAGCAGGGGCCTCTGGCGGTGAGGCGCGCCGAGCTACAAGGAGAGCTTGCGGCGGAGCGGCGAGCTGTGGAGCGCAGGGCGGCCGAGGAAGCCCAGCGGGTGGCGCGGATCGAACGCTTGCGCGCTCGGAGGGCCGCGGATATCGAGCTGGCGCCGCGCGCCGCGCGCCTGGCCGAGGCGCTCGCGGGCGCGGTGGAGGCGATGGGGAGGGTGCTCGCGCAGATCGAGGAGCTACTCGGACAGGACAAGGCCGAAGGCGAGCAGGTATCGGCCGAGCTGCGTGCGTGCGCGCAGGAGGAGGGTGAGATCCAGACCGCGCTGAAGGTAGAGGGAGAGGCGGTCACCGGTGCTGAGGTGACGGCACAACGGTTGCGTGATCAGGCCTCCGAGGCTGAGGAGGAGCTGCGGGGGGTGTGCGAGCGGCTGGAGCTTGCGCTTCCCGGCAGTTCACCCGATGGGGACGAGGCGCTGGAGCAGGGGGAGCCTTTGGGGGAGGAGCAGGAAGAGGCACTAAGGGCTCGCCTCGAGCGCTTGGCTCGCCGGCGCGAGCAGCTCGGGCCGGTGAACCCACTTGCGGCTCAAGAGTACGCGGAGGCGATCGCTCACGTTGAGGAGCTCGAGGAGCGGCGCACGGACCTCGAGACGGCGCTACGGGAGTTGAAGGGAGTGATCCGCGAAACCGACCGCCAGATTCACGAGACGTTCACCGCCACGTTCGATGCGGCGGCGCGCAACTTCGAGGATCTCGTCGGGGACGTATTCCCGGGGGGGAGCGGACGGTTGCGGCTCGTCAAGGACGAGCAGGGGCCACGGCCGGTGCTCGGCGGACAGCCCACCCCGGAGGAGGGCGAGGTGAGGGGTGAGGCCGAGCCGGAGGATGACGTCGAGGAGCAGGAAGAAGAGATGCTCGGCGTGGAGATCGAGATCACCCCGGCGGGTAAGTCCACCAAGCGGCTGTCTCTGCTCTCGGGCGGGGAGAAGTCGATGACCGCGCTCGCCTTCCTGTTCTCCGTGTTCCTCGCGCGTCCGTGCCCGTTCTACGTGCTCGACGAGGTGGAGGCCGCGCTCGACGACCTCAACCTCGACCGCTTCCTCACACTGTTGCGCCGTTATGCCGACCGGGCGCAGTTCATCGTGATAACTCACCAGAAGCGCACGATGGAGGCGGCCGACTGGCTGTATGGGGTGTCGATGGCCGACAACGGTGTCTCCAAGGTGCTCTCCCGGCGGCTCCCCAAGGACGACCCGGCGCCGCAGGTCGCGCCCGTGGAGGAGCCACCTCGGGTAGCTCCCGTCGCGTAGGGGAGACGCATGCCGCGCGAATGGTCTGAGCTGTTCATCACGGGCTCGCCCGCGGGCGATGGCAATGAGCTTGACGCTGCCGAAGTCAAGGAGCGCCGACGCGGATTGTTCAAGCGCCTGCGCGAGAACCTCTCAAAGACCCGTCAAGCACTTGGCACAGAGATCCAGGCGACACTCTTCTCGACGCTCGACGAGCACACGTGGGAACGGTTGGAGGAGGCGCTCATCATGGCGGACGTGGGCGCGTCCACTACCGCGGCAGTGGTGGAGAAGCTCGAGACCGAGGCCACCGAGGGAGGGTTGGTAAGCGGGCAGGCGCTCTCTGAGCGGTTGATCGAGTTGCTCGCCGACACCGCCCGCAGCGAGGATGGGCGTATCGACATACGCGCCAAGCCCACGGTGATCCTCACGGTAGGGGTAAACGGTACGGGCAAGACCACCACGATTGGCAAGCTCGCCTGGCATCTGCGCAAGGAGCTTGGGGTGAGCGTGCTACTTGGTGCTGCCGACACCTTCAGGGCGGCCGCCACCGAGCAGCTCCAGGAGTGGGCGCGAAGGGCGGAGTGCGAGATCGTGACCGGACCGGAGGGCTCGGACCCGGGGGCGGTTGCGTTCGAGGCCGTATCCCAAGCCCGCGCGCAGGGGATCGAGGTGGTGATCGTGGATACCGCCGGGCGACTGCACACCCAGGACGATTTGATGGGGGAGCTTGCGAAGGTGAGGCGTGTTATCGAACGTCAGCTCGAGGGGGCACCACACGAGACGCTGCTTACCGTCGACGCCACCACCGGTCAGAACGGTTTGCGCCAGGCTCAACTGTTCGCGCAATCCGCGGGGGTAAGCGGGATCGTGCTCACCAAGCTCGACGGCACCGCGCGTGGGGGGATCGCGCTGGCGATAGCCCGCGAGCTTTCACTGCCTGTGAAGTTGATCGGGATCGGTGAGCAGCTCGAGGACCTGCGCCCGTTCGATCCGGACGATTTCGCACGTGCGCTCGTGACTGAGCGATAATCGGAGCATGGACGTTTGGATCTTCTGGCTCGTGGCTGCTTGCGTGCTCGGCGTGGGTGAGATGCACCAGGGTGGTTTCTACCTCGCGCCGTTCGCCGCCGGGGCGGCGCTCGCAGCCGTGGGGGGGCTGTTGGGAGTGGGTTTCGCGCTCTCGGGTGTGGTGTTCCTCGTCTCGTCGGCGATCGTTTTCGCGACGCTCCGTCCGGTGGCACGCCGTCACCGTCGGCTCCCCCCGTCGATCAGGACGGGTGCCGCGGCTCTGATCGGGCGCAAGGCGACTGTGATCGAGCGGATCGCCAACGACGAGGGTGTGGGGTGCGTAAAGATCGACGGCGAGGTGTGGACC
>JBOGYB010000249.1:0-3709 GCA_050696555.1 Solirubrobacteraceae bacterium
GGCCTCCTGTGAGCCAACGTGCTCGGCAAATCGGCGGTAGGCAACCAGCGTCTCGGTGCCTCGCGTGGGGTCGTGGGAGGTGCGCGGCCCGAGCGGCACGTCTTGAAGGTCGGGCATGGTGGCCGACTCCCAGCTAGAGAGCAGAGCTTGGCGAATACCCGCGAATGGCTGTGCCCCCTGCAATGGCGAGAGATAGACCGCCAGGAAACACATCCAGGTGGCCTGCTCGATGTCCTGGCAATCGCGCGCCTCGGCATACAGGCTCGGGGGCGCAGCAGTGAGCGTAAGCAGGCGACCGGAGGCGAAACCGATCTCCTGTATGAGTCGCTTCGCGTCCTCGGAGGAGTGCAAACCTGGGACCAGATCGCAACGGTAGCCGTCGTCGACAGAGCGCTGCTGGCGGAGCACCTTCATTTCCGGGGAGCGGCGTTGGGAGCCGCGTCCCGCGGCCGTGCGCGAAGCCCCACCGCCACCGGTCCGGCCCGTGCGAGCACCCGTGCTCGCTTGCCTGGCGGCTTTGGCCGCAGGACGCGAGGGCTCAAGCCCCGGAACGGTCTCGCGGCAGATCGGGCAGCGCTGAACGAAGCGGTTGTGGCGGCAGAACGTTTGTGTCACACGCTTAACGCTAGCGAGCGAAAGCGCGATCTCCGCCGGCCTGGCGTGCGGAGATAGGCAACCTGTAGCCGGCTGCCCTAGCCCGCTCGGCTCCCGCGCGGCGCTCGGCGGCGAGCGCGTACAGGTAGTCGTCGAAGTCGACCTGGATCGTGTGGCGCTTGGAGGCGACATACCGCTTGCGCATGGCGGCTTGATCATCGGCGATGTCACGACTCACCTCAGCGGGCGAGGGTAGGGCGTACTCGCCACGCAGGTGGTCGCCCACCCATGTGCTCTGAGCCTCCGCCAGAGGCATGATCGCGCCCAGCGGTTGCAACAGGCCGATGAAGTAGAGGCCCTCGATGTCCGGATGGAACACGCGCCGGAAGAGCTCTATGTGGTTGTCGGGGGCGGCGAGGAAGTCGCCGTCGAAGAACGGGAACGTGATCTTGTAGCCGGTGCAATACACCACCACGTCGGCATGCACCTCGCTGCCATCGGTGAAGCGCACGCGATCCCCGTCAAGCGTTGCGATATTCGACTTCGGCACGATCGTGCCGTGGGCGATGCGATCGAGGATGCGCCCCGAGACGGTGGGGTGCGCCTCACCGAACTTGTGATCGGGCTTGGGGAGCCCGTAGCGCTCGGGCGGGCCGGTCATCGTCTTGATCGTCTGGTGGATCATGCGCTGACGGATCGCGAACGGAACGCGGGGATTGTTGGGGAGCTGGTCGACCGGCTTGCCGAACACGTACTTGGGGATGATCCAAGCACCTTTACGTGCCGAGAGGTAGGTGTTGGCGGCCACGTATGAGGACTCCACAGCGATGTCCATCGCGGAGTTGCCCATGCCAAGGATCACCACGTCCTTGCCGGCGAAGATCGAGTTGTCGACATAGGAGTGGGCATGGAGCTGCTTGCCCGTGAACGTGTCGGCTCCCGGGAAGGCCGGTTCGGGCCAGCGCGGGTCCCAGTGGTGACCGTTGGCCACGAGCAGCGCGTCGTAAGAGCGCGTGTCGCCGTTGTCAAGCTTGATCTGCCAGATGCCGTCCTCGCGCTTGAGAGCCTGCTCCACGCCCGTCTCGAAGATGATGTGCTCACGCAAACCGAAGTGGTCGACGTATTTGTCGAAGTACTCCTTGATGTGCGTGTGGTGCGGGAAGTCTGGATAGGAGCTTGGCATCGGGTAGTCCGCGTACGCCATCCGCTCACGCGAGACATTTATGAACAGATCTCGATATGCCGCCGACATCCCGTTGCGGTTGCCGAACACCCAGTTGCCCCCCACCTGGTCTGACTTCTCGTAGCAGTCGAAGGGGATCCCGCGGTCGAGCAGCGCCTTCGCGGCAGCGATGCCAGACGAGCCGGCGCCGATGATGCACGCGCGCGGCAGAGCGCTCCCGGCACCATCGCCGTTGCTCGAAACCACACGTCCGTTCTCAGCGGGGCTGGCCACGCAGCCAGTCTAGCGCCGTGGTCCACATGGCTGCTATTCGGCCGGAACGCCAGGTCCGACATGCTGCGGCGGACCCTCGGGGCCTTCATCTGCGTCCGCATGACCGGCAAGGCCGGCGTCGTGCGGCAGCGAGCCGTTGGAGGCAGCGTTCAGCGCGGGATCAGCATGCAGGCCGGCCAAATAGCGATCCACCATCCGCGCACACTGGCGACCCTCGTTGATGGCCCACACGATCAGGGATTGACCGCGACGGGCATCGCCGGCGGCGAACACTCCATCCACCGACGTCGTATAAGGCTTGACGGCCTTCACGTTGCCGCGTGGATCCTTCTCCACACCAAGCTGGTCGAGCAGCGGCTGCTCAGGGTGTAGGAAACCCATCGCGAGCAGCACCAATTGGGCGGGGAGCTCGCGCTCGGTGCCCGGTACCGCCGCAAACGGTGGCGTGGGCTCGGCTTCGGCGATGTGGAGCGCCGCGACATTGCCGTGCTCGTCGCCTGCGAAGTGAGCGGTGGTGACCGAGTAGTCCTGCTCCCCCACTCCAGCGGTGCGGGCCTCTTCCATCGCATAGGAGAGGCGGTACTTCTGCGGCCACTCCGGCCACGGTGTGCGGTCGTCGGGACGGTGCTCGGGAGGCTCGGGAAGGAGCTCGAGCTGGACGATCGAGAGAGCCCCCTCGCGCAGCGAGTTGCCCACGCAGTCGGCGCCGGTGTCTCCGCCGCCGATCACCACCACGTGCTTGCCGGCGGCCGATATCTGCTCACCTGCCGTTGGTTGAGCGACCGTGGGCTCGGGACCGAACTCACCGGCCACCCAGCGGTTGCGCTGGTAAAGGTAGTCCATCGCAAAATGGATCCCCCCAAGCTCGCGGCCGGGAGCGGGTAGGTCGCGTGGGACGCGCGAGCCGGTGGCGAGCACAACCGCGTCGAAGCGCTCGCGCAGTTCCTCCACGGAGACGTCTACACCAACATCCACGCCACAGCGCAGCTCCACCCCCTCGGCGATGAGCTGCTCCACACGCCGCTGAACGACGGTCTTCTCGATCTTGAAGTCCGGTACCCCGAAGCGCACTAGCCCGCCGGCTGCCTCGTCGCGCTCGAAGAGCGTGACTAGGTGCCCGGCGCGGCGTAGCTGCTGGGCGGCCGCCATACCCGCGGGACCCGAGCCGACCACAGCCACCGACCGGCCGGTCTCGCGGCGAGGTGGTTCGGACTTGACCCACCCCTCCTTGAAGGCGCGATCGATGATCGAGTGCTCGATCTGCTTGATCGTGACCGAGTCGCCCTCGCGGATCTCCAGCACACAGGCGGCCTCACATGGGGCAGGACACAGCCGGCCGGTGAAGTCGGGGAAGTTGTTGGTGGCATGTAGCTGGGCGATTGCCTCCTGCCAGCGGTCGCGGTAGACGAGGTCGTTCCAATCGGGGATGAGGTTGCCCAGCGGACAGCCGTTGTGGCAGAACGGGACGCCGCATTCCATGCAGCGGGCGCCCTGGTCACGCAGCTCCTCGACAGGACGCTCGGCGACGAACTCGCGGTAGTCGCCCGCACGCTCGTGCGCGTCGCGGTAGGTGACGCCGTGGCGCTCGATCTGAAGGAACCCGCCGAGCTTGCCCATCAGGCCACCGCTTCCTTGGGTTGCTCCTCTTCAGCCTCGGCC
>JBOGYB010000250.1:0-3698 GCA_050696555.1 Solirubrobacteraceae bacterium
GCGCTGGGGGACATCCAGCAGCAGATGGCGATCCTCCGGGGTCAACGAAAGTAAGGAGAGCTCCTGCTCGAGCCCTACGAAATCTCTGCTGGCAAGCGCTGTGAGAAGGGCGGGACGGGCCTCCTCGGGGACACCCAAAACCGCCATGAGGGAGGGATAGAGCGAGGCGTCACCGAGGCCGATGCGGTAGCCCTCGAGGCCGACTGTGTCAAGGGCGGCACAGAGGACGGTAAGCGCCTCGGCGGTGCCTTGGGGGGCGGGTGCACCGATCAGCTCGATGCCGGCTTGGAGCATCTCGCGCGGTTGACCGCGTTGGGGACGTATGCCGCGGTAGCAGTGCGCGAGGTAGCAGAAGCGCAGCGGGGGATCGACGTTGGGGTAGCGAGTGGCGACGACACGTGCGATCGGAACGGTCATGTCGGAGCGAAGCACGAGCACGGCACCGGACTCGTCGAAAACGCGGTAGGCGGGTTGGGTTTCGCCCGGTGAGGAGGAGCCGGCGCGTGCGAGCACGGACTCGTACTCGAGCGCGGGGGTGTAGACCTCGCCGTAGCCGTGGCGCTCGAAGACGGCACGAAGAGCATCGGTAATGGCCCGAACCTCGCGTGTCTCGTCGGGGAGCACGTCGCGGGTGCCGGATGGGATGGGGTGGATCATGGGTTTGGATTCAAGCGAACGACTGCGATGGTATGCGGCACGGGAGGGTTGTGGGTGTTCGAAAAAGGGGTGACTCGCGCGGGCGCGCGAAGGAGGGCTATCTCCGCGCGCACGCGCACGAGTGCCCCAAAATAGAGCGACCCCACCTACGCGTGTACGGGTTCGGTGGCGACCCGCTCGATGCGGGCGCCGAGCTCACGGAGGCGCTCGTCGATGCGCTCGTAACCACGGTCGATCTGACGGATATTGCCGATCTCCGAGCGACCCTCGGCGCAGAGGGCGGCGAGCAACATCGCCATACCGGCGCGAATGTCGGGCGACTCCACGCGCTCACCGCGAAGGCGACGGGGCCCGGTGACGATCGCACGGTGGGGGTCGCACATGACGATATCGGCGCCCATGAGGATGAGCTTGTCGGTGAAGATGAGGCGATTCTCGAACATCCACTCGTGGACGAGGATGGAGCCGTGGGCTTGCGTGGCGAGGGCCACCGCGATGGAGGTGAGGTCGGCGGGAAACGCGGGCCAGGGGCCATCTTGAATCTTGCTCTTGTACTCACCCACATCGGCCTGCACCACCAACTCTTGTCCACCGGGCACCACGACGTCGTTGCCGTCGAGCTCCGAGCGAAGGCCGAGGCGCTCAAAGACGAGCCGAATCATGCGAAGGTCGGATGGGACGGTGTCCTTGATGCGGAGCTCTCCCCCGGTGACGCCGGCAAGCGCCATGAAAGAGCCGATCTCGATGTGGTCGGGTGCGATGTGGTGGTGACAGCCGTGGAGGCGCTCAGCGCCGGTGACGGCGAGCAGGTTCGAGCCGATGCCCTGGATGTCGGCGCCCATCTTGGTGAGCATGCGGGCGAGGTCCTGCACGTGGGGCTCGCAGGCGGCGTTGCCGATGATCGTGGTGCCCGGGGTGAGGGCGGCGGCGAGGAGGGCGTTCTCGGTTGCCATCACCGAGGGCTCGTCCATGAAGACGTCTGTGGGGCGCAGGCCGGAGGGGGCGGAGAGGACGATGTCACGGGCGCATTCCACGGTGGCGCCCATCGAGCGGAAGGCGTCAAGGTGGGGGTCGAGGCGGCGCCGGCCGATGACATCGCCCCCCGGAGGAGGCATGACGGCGCGGCGAAACCTGGCCAGCAACGGGCCGGCGAGCAGGAAGGAGGCGCGAATGAGCTCGGCAAGGTCAGGGTCGATGTGGACATCGTCGACTTGCGCCGAGCAGAGCTCGATTTCGTTTGGGGCATGCCAGCTCACCGAGACACCGATTGCTTCCAGGATGGAGATCATCGCGTCGACATCCCGGATGCGGGGGACGTTGGTAACGACGATGGGGTCCTCGGTGAGGAGGCAGGAGGCAAGGATCGGAAGAGCGCCGTTCTTGTTGCCGGCGGGGGTCATCGTGCCGGATAGGGGGGCGCCGCCCTCGATTACAAACTTCTCCATAGGTACGATGCGCTGGCGAGGAGTCCAGTAGGTGGGCTCTTGGGTGGGGCGCGTAGTTAGCGTAACAGCCATCTCGGTAGAGAAGTTCGAGCGAGGAGGTCGAGAACCTGCCCGGTACCCTCCTGACCGGCCGCCGAGCATCGCACGTGTGCACCGGTGCAATTCTCGTTGCACGCGATCAATGCGACGATATCGCATAGACAAGCCATTTCCAGCCCTACCGACGACGCGATGAACGACACGTACACACGTTCGCGTGGAGTCCGTCCGATGGGGAGCCTACAGTACGAACACATGTTCCCTTCAACGCATCGGACGCAGTGCCGACCACCGCTTTTGCGGCGCCTGTCTTCGGTGCTGCTGTTGATCCGAGCGTTCCTACTGCTCGAGGACGACTACGACGTCGACTGGGAGGTCGACTGGGACGAGGGATCAAAGTTCGTGGGACCTGACACGAATGGGCACGCCTGCGTTGCCCTCCGATCCGAATTGGGCGGGTCGGAGGGCGGCAGGCACCCCCATCGCATAGCACTGTCGAGCCGCCGGGGAGATCGGCGCCCGGGAGAAGCGAGCTCGGGCGAGATGGTGTGTTTATGCCCGGTGCCACGACGACGGGAGCGTCGCCCCACCGAGGACGCTCAGCTGGGTTCGAGGATGAGCACCGGCAGTGTCCGGGTGGTGATCGACCGGTAGTGATCGTAGCCGGGATACATGTCGACGAAGCGCGGCCAGAGCTCGTCGATCTCGCTGTCGGTGGCGGGTCGTGAGCGCACCTGAAGCGTGACTCCACGGATGTGCGCTGTGGCGTTGGGGTGGGCTTGTAGGTTGAGATACCAGGCGGGGGGCCGCGGTGAGCCTGCGTTGGAGGCGACGACCGCGTAGGAGCCGGAGTGCTCGAGGTAGAACATGGGCGAGTCCCGTGGCTGCCGGGAGCGGCGGCCTGTGGTGGTGAGTGTGAGCACGTCGGCGCCGAGTAGCCGTGAGCCGATCTTTCCGCGCGTGAGCTTGTGAAGCCGTGCATGGAACCGCGTGGCGGCGGTGCTGCCGGGCTTGTGTGCGAGCTTGGGGCTGATGCGTGCGTATGTTTCGGCGATGCGGCTCATGCCGAGCATCCTAGCGTCGGGAGCATACGCCGCGAGAGTTGCGAGTCGCGGCAGAGCGTCCGTAGTGTTGCCGGTACTCGGCGCTACCTACAGAGCGACTCGACCCCAGAGGTATTAGAGCGCGCACGACCGCGAGCCGTCCCGGTGGGCGGCTCGCGTGTGCTGCTGAAGAAACCGGCGGCGTCCTACTCTCCCAGGCCCTTGCGAGCCAAGTACCATCGGCGCTGAGGGGCTTAACTTCTCTGTTCGGAATGGGAAGAGGTGTTTCCCCCTCGCCAAGGCCACCGGAAAATCGTGAGAAACCCACGCGTCTCGGGGTCCTTCAAAACTGCACAGCGCCACAGCGGGTATCACGTCCGCAGGACAGGCGCGAACGCCCGGCCGGCGGGATCAATAAAAAATCCGTCAAGCCCTCGACCCATTAGTACCGGTCTCCTTCAGACGTTACCACCCTTCCAGATCCGGCCTATCAACCTGGTGGTCTACCAGGGGT
>JBOGYB010000251.1:0-3686 GCA_050696555.1 Solirubrobacteraceae bacterium
ACATGGCGCCGTGGCTACCTCCCAGCAGAACGCCAAGCAGCTTCAGCGCCGGTCAAGCGAAGCCTCGAACGAAGCACAGACGTCGAGCGCCGGCGTGCACGCCGGCGCGAAAGCCGCTCCGAGCACCACCGCGCAAGCATCGCGAGCAGCCACGCTCGTGCGTGAAGCCGCGGCGCGGCGCCACGCCGCGGTGCGGCCCAAGGCCAAGAGCGGACTCCCCCAGGTTCAGGTCGTAGTGGAAGGGGAGCTGGCGCAGGGTAAGACCGTGATGCTCGTCTTCTGGGATCCGAAGTCCAGCGTGGACCGCGAGGCACAGGCCGAAGCCAGGGCGCTCGCGGCGGGGTCAAAAGGGACCGTCACGGTGCATAGCGCGCGCGCCAATCAGGTGAGTACCTTCGGATCGATAACCGAAGTGGTGCACGTCTACCAGACGCCCACAATCTTGATCGTGAACCGTCACGGTGTCGTGAGCACGCTCACCGGGCTGACAGACGTGTTCGCCTTGAAGCAGGCTGTGCGCGAAGCTCGCGCCGCCAACCGCTAGCGTCCAACATCCCTGCCCTTACACTCGACGGGATGACCGTTGAGGCTCTTGCACAGCATCTGCAGCGACCGGCCGGGCGCGGGTATGTGCCCGAGGGTGCCTGCACGGGCGCGGCGGGGGGCGCGGCGTGCGGCGATTTGATCCGTGTGTCGCTGAGCATGGACCCACGCGATCCCGAGGGTCGCATCGTGGACGCCGGCTTTGACGCGAGCGGCTGCGGCGCTGTCATCGCCGCGGGGAGCGCGACTGTTGCGCTGGTGCGCGAAGTGGGTCTGTTGGAGGCTGCGAAGGTCGGGGCCGCGGACATCGCCGAGGAGCTGGGCGGTTTGAGCCCCGCCAAGCGGCACGCTGCCGAGCTGGCAGCCGACGCTCTGCACCGGGCGCTTGGGTGGGCACTGCGCCGCCAGGCGCAGCTCGCGCCGTGCGCGACGCGCACGCTTGTGGCGATGAGCGGGGGAGTGGATAGCGCAGTGGCCGCGCTGCTAGTCGCGCAGGATGGTGAGGAGACCGTGGCGGTGACACTGGAACTGTGGTCTGATCCGCAGAACGACGGTGAGCGCAGTTGCTGCTCGGCGCAAGCGGTGCGCTCGGCGCGGGAGATCGCCCACGGGATGGGGGTGGCGCACTTCTCGATCGACCTGCGTGAGGAGTTCCGCGCGGGCGTCGTGGACGGCTGGCTCGAGGGGTATGCCGCCGGGCTGACTCCCAACCCGTGCGTGCGCTGCAACGGCAACGTGCGGCTCGACGCGATGCTGGAGTTGGCGCAGCGCCTCGGGGCGCACAGCCTCGCGACGGGCCACTATGCGCGTGTGTCGCACGAGGGCGAGCAGCCGCTGCTGCGGGTGGCGGTGGACGAGGGCAAGGATCAGAGCTACGCGCTCGCGGCGCTCTCGCCCAACTCGCTGGTCCGCATGCGCTTCCCGCTTGGAGAGCTGACCAAGCCGCAGGTGCGCGTGCGGGCGCAGCAGGCGGGCTTGGAGGTGGCGCGCAGGCCCGACTCCCAGGACTTGTGTTTCTTGGCCGGAACCGACAGCACGAGCTTCCTTTCACGGCACGGTGGCCTGCAAAGGCGGGTGGGCGCGATCGTCGACCGTGAGGGTCGGATGCTTGGCGAGCATGAGGGGGTGCACACAGTCACGATCGGCCAGCGCCGGGGGCTGGGGCTCGGTGGACGCAGCGGCGGCGATGGGAGACCACTGTTCGTCATTGCGACCGACGAGCGTACGAACACGGTGACTGTTGGCGCGCGTGAGGAGCTGCGCACCGACAGTGTGAGCGTGCGGGACGTAACCCTGCACCGTGACGGGGTGCACGTAGACGGCGTGAAGGTGCGCTACCGCGGCAGGCGCATGGAGTGTCGTGTGGGCGGCGCATGCCCGGCGGGTGTTCACGAGTGGCTTCACCTGGCGATGGTGGACGAGATCGAGCGCACTGCCCCGGGTCAAATCGCGTGCTTGTACGCCGGTGATGTAGTCGTGGGGCACGGCACGATCGCATCGTCGGTCGCGATCTAGGATCATCGGCGGCGCACCCGCTGCACGCCGGTGGGCGAGCTGCCTCCACAGGGCACGAACAAATCCATGACCATCACCAGACGATGAAGACCGACGAGATCCGTGAGCGCTACCTGGCATTCTTCGAGGAGCGCGGGCACAAGCGCATCTCCTCAGCCCCGCTCGTGCCCTCCGCGCACGACCCCTCCGCACTGTTCACGGTTGCGGGGATGCATCCGCTCAAGCCGTATTTTCTCGGCCAGGAGGCGCCGCCTGCGCCGCGCCTGACGAGCTCCCAGAAGTGCTTTCGCACGGTGGATATCGACAACGTGGGAAACACCAACCGCCACCTCACGTTCTTCGAGATGCTCGGGAACTTCTCGATCGGCGACTACTTCAAGGTGGAGGCGATCGCGTTCGCGTGGGAGCTCTCGCTCGACGTGTTCGGCTTCTCGCCGGATGACATTTGGGTAACGGTGTTCGAGGGCGACGAGCAGCTCGGGCTCGGCCCTGACGAGGAGGCGATCGGGCTGTGGGAGGCGGTGGGGGTGCAGAGCGAGCGGATCGTGCGCTGCCCGCGCTCTGAGAACTTCTGGCAGGCCGGGCCGGAGGGACCATGCGGGCCGTGCTCCGAGCTATACGTCGATCGTGGCGCGCACATCGGCGAGCCGGGTGATCTACCGGGCGGCGAGAACGAACGCTTCCTCGAGTACTGGAACCTCGTGTTCATGCAATACAACCAGCATCCGGAGAACACCCTCTCGGAGCTCCCCGCACGCAACATCGACACGGGCCTCGGCTTGAACCGGATGGCGGCGATCCTGCAGGACAAGCGCTCGGTCTTCGACACCGACCAGTTCCTCCCGCTAATCGAGTTGGGCGAGCATCTGTCGGGTAAGCGCTACGGCGAGGACCACAAGACCGACCGTGCTTTGCGCATCCTTGCCGACCACTCCCGTGCGATGACGTTCCTCGTGGCCGACGGGGTGGTGCCCTCAAACGAAGACCGCGGGTATGTCCTGCGCCGCGTGATGCGCCGTGCGATCCAACAGGGCCGCGCGCTACAGATGGAGTCCGGTTTCCTGAACCGCTACGCGGAGACCGTGCGCGAGCTGATGGGCTCCGCCTACCCCGAGCTTGTCGAGCAGCGCGAGGCGATCGGCAAGTGGCTGTCCTCGGAGGAGGAGGGCTTTGGCCGCACCCTGGAGCAGGGAATGGGAGTGTTGCGCTTCCACATCGACCACGCCCGCGAGCAGGGCCACGACTACGTGCATGCCGAGGACGCCTTCAAGCTGCACGACACGTTCGGCTTTCCCTTCGAGCTCACGCGCGAGCTGCTTGGCGAAGAGGGGTTGCACGTAGACGAGCAGGGCTTCGAGGAGCTGATGGGCAAGCAGCGCGCTCGCGCCCGTGCGGCTGGAGGGGCGGGCACAACCGGCGATGGCCCACGCGAGCGTGCGAGACGGTTTGCCGAGCAGACGCAAACGCAGACGCGCTTCACCGGCTATGAGACAGAGCGCCAGCCCACGAGCGTCGCCGCGCTCACCGTCGAGCAGGCCGACGGCGCCGACTCCAACGGGCGCCCCTCCGATGAGGACGGACAGGCGGGGGAGCGCTTGCTCGTGAAGCTGGCGGAGTCTCCCTTCTAC
>JBOGYB010000252.1:0-3683 GCA_050696555.1 Solirubrobacteraceae bacterium
CCCCTGCGGCAACCGCGATCACCGGCAGTCCCGATGCCTGAGCCTCGAGGATCACCTGGCCGAACGTGTCGGTGGCGGAGGGGAAGATGAAGACGTCAGCCGAGGCATACACCTTCGCCAGCTCCCCCCCGTGCAGCCAACCCAAGAAGGTCGCGTGCTCGCCCACCCGCTCGCGCACCCTCTCCTGCTCGGGGCCGCCACCGGCGAGCACGAGGTGCAAGCGCGGATCGCGCGCCCGTGCCGCGAGGAAGGCCTCGGTCAGCAGCTCCGCGCCCTTCTCCCGAGTGATGCGACCGGCATACAGCACATTCACTCGCTCGCCGCGTGGGTCTCCAAGTAGGGACTCCTCGCGTAGAGCGGGGTCGAAGCGGGAGGTATCAACCCCGCGGTCCCATCGCAGTACCTTCTCCTCCGACACCCCGATCGCCGCGAGCGCTTCGTCGGAGGCGGGGCTGGGGGAGAGCACGAGATCGCACGCGTTGTAGAGCGCCCCCACCGCCATCTCCATCGCGGCCGTCACGCGCGGCTTGCCCGCCCGCAGCTCCGCGTAGGCGGTGAGCTCGGTGTGGTAGCTGCCCACGAGCGGCAACCCCAGTGCCTTCGCGAGGAGTACTCCCGCGATTCCCGCCGGGCCGGGGGAGCAGACGTGCATGGCGTCGAAAGTCCCGTCTGCGAGCGTCTGCACGGCGGCGGCCAAGCTCGGCACGCCAATGCGAAGGCCCGGGTAGAAGGGCACGTCAAGCTCGCCCACCGCGGAGAGTCGTCGGTCCACGTCAGGGTCGGTAGCCACGACCTCGATCTCAAAGCCCGCCACTCCGCGTGTACGTATCTCCTCGATCGTCCTACTCACACCGTGGGTCGACCCGATCCCGTCGGCGACGATCGCGATGCGCGGGGGCTCTCCGTCCTCGGCCCTGCTGTCGAGCTTCGCCTGCTCTTTGGCGAGGAACGCCGTCGCGGGTGCGTAGGGAATCGCCGCGATGCAGCTGTCGAACACCCCTGTCGCAGCCGCCCCCACGTCGCTTTCCTCACCCTCGGATGTGGCCGCCCGCACCGCTTGCCGCACTGCCTCTCGCAGCTTGCGCTCGTGCAGTCGGCATGCGCGCCGGTAGAGGTCCGAGTGGCTGAAGTCGTCCTGCTGCATGTACTCGATCAACCCCCTCGCGTCGAGGTGATCGAGCTCCATTGCCGACAGCCAAGCGCTCAACAGGCAGCGCGCGTCCGCCGGGTTGAGGTCGCCGCCGGTGGCTCCGTGGCGGGCATCCCCCTCGCGCAGCACCCGCTGCGCCATCGTCATCACACGCATCGGGTCGGGGGCGAGCTTGCCGGTGTCGCCCTCCTCGCCTCCGAGTGAGCGGGCCGCGAGTGCGATCGCCGAGTGCGCCCACTTGGCGGCGCTCCCCTGTTTGCCTTTCGCGCTCACTCTCCCCGCGCGCATATGTGCCAAGAACTCCTCCGGGGTGCTCGCCCCCGGCGCCTCCGTCCAGGTGCGCCCGATGTCAATCCCCGCGTGATCGTCGCTCCCGCCGATGCCGGTGCCGTCGAGCGTCGCCACGTACACCGCTGCCGGGCGGTTGAGCTCGCGGGCGCGGGAGCCGTTGCGGGTCTCCCAGATACCGAACAGCTCGGCCAAGCGGCGGCGGTGGCGTGCCGTGAGTGGCGCCCCCACCGCGTAGTAGGGGTGCGCGAGTGCGCACGCGATCTCCCGGTCGTAGAGGTACATCGCGCACAGCTCCACGTCCCCGCTGTTAGCTTGCAGCCATTCGTGGTCCTCGACCGTGATCCCGTAGCAGAGCACGTGCACCGCCTGTGGCTCGCCACGAAACCAGGTGGTGAGCTCCTCCGAGACGAACACGTCGGGGCGGTCTGAGATCGTGAGCACCCCATCGATCGTGTCGTGGTCGGTGATCGTCACGAAGTCCATCCCCCGACGCTTTGCCAGCTCGTACACCTCCTGCGGGGGTGTCGCGCACTCCGGCAGCCCAAGCGCGCGTTGCACCCCGAGCTTTGACACCTCCGAGGCGGTGGAGTGGCAATGCATATCCACCCGTGTGATTGCGCTCTGCTCGCCGGTCGCGTTGGGTGAGCTGTGTGTGTCGACCCGTGTGGTCGAACCGTTCATTTCTCTTCCTCTCGGTTTCTTTTCGTATACCGAAAGGTTCTCCCTGCAAATGCCCGCTTTTGTGACAAGTCGGGAACTATCGTGTGAAAGAGGTGTGAAGAGGCTACGCGGGGAGTCGTCGCACGCCGCCGTGCAGGGTGCATCGCCCGCCTCCCATATGCTCTCGCCGCAATGCACGAACCCATCTCCTACTTCCAGGCGATCGTGCTCGGCCTCGTACAGGGGGTTGCCGAGCCGTTCCCGATCTCGAGTCTCGGCCACGGTGTGGTGTTGCCGAGGCTGTTCGGGTGGAACATCCACCAGAACGACAAATACTTCCTCACGTTCCTGGTGGCCACCCACATCGCCACGGCGATAGTGCTGCTCGCCTTCTTCATCAAGGATTGGGTGCGCATCGTGAAGGGGATACTGCGGTCGCTGCAGATGCGGGAGATCCGTGAGGACGACGTCGACGCGCGCTTGGGGTGGTTGTTGATCGTGGGCACGATCCCCGCGGGGATCATCGGCTTGGTGTTCGAGAAATCGCTGCGCTCGCTGTTTGCCTCCGCCTCTTTTGCCGCGGCTTTCCTGATCGTCAACGGGGTGGCGCTGCTCCTGTTCGAGCGTCTACGCAAGCGCCCCCCGCGGCCCGGGGACTACCTGGGGGACGCGGATGCGCGCATCGCCAAACTCAAATGGACCCAGGCGATAGGGGTGGGGACATCCCAGGCGGCGGCGCTGATCCCCGGCATCTCCCGCTCGGGCTTCTCGATGGGAGGGGGGCTGCTGGTGGGGCTCTCAAACGAGGATGCCGCCCGCTACAGCTTCCTGCTCGCCACCCCCATCATCTTCGCCGCGGGCCTCTTGAAGCTGCCCGAACTGCTCGGCTCCACCGGCAACGGAGTGCGGGGGCAAGCGCTCGTGGGGGGATTGTGCGCGGCGCTCACCACCTTTTTCGCCGTGAAGTTCCTGTTGAAGTGGTTTCAAACCAACACGCTCACCCCATTTGGGGTTTATTGCATCGTGCTTGGCGTCGTTTGCACGCTCACGTTTGCGCTCTAGCGGAGCGCTCGCGCGGCTCGTGGGGGCCCTCAGGAGGGGGCGTTCTTGGGGCCCGATTGAAACCAGGCGAAGGCGAAGCACCCGAGCGCCACCACCAATGCCGCGATCCCGTGCTTGGCGTGATGATGGTTGGCTTCGGCGCCTGATGCGGGTTCGTGCCCTGGGAAGAAGGAGGGCAGCGAGTGTGCGGGCTCCACGAAGTACACGATCGCCACGGCCACAAGCAGGATGCCGAGGATGACCGCTGGGATCACAAGCTTGCGAAGGGTGGTGGCACTCATCGCCGCCGAAGGGTAGATCATTCCCCGGATGTCCCCACGCACGAAGACCCCTCCCAAGATGTTCGAGACACGCAGCCAGGCGTGGCGCGAAGCGGGCTTGCTGCGCCAGGTGAGCCCGGGGGTGGTGCGCAAGGCGCGCTGGGAGGCGCTGGTGCTCGTGCCTCTGTTCGTGGGGGTGGTGGTGCTCTACGAAAACCGCCGCTCGCTGCTGGGGCTGAACAGGAGCGGCAATGGGGACC
>JBOGYB010000253.1:0-3679 GCA_050696555.1 Solirubrobacteraceae bacterium
GCTCAGGGGAGCGACGGGAGCGCAGCAGCGAGGACCCACCGCTCGATGCACGCAGCAGGCGACCGTTGTGCAGGTCGAAGTGCACCTCCTCGGCATCGGGGTCGGTGCCGTCCTGCTGATAGAGCGAGAGCTCGCGCAGAGCCTCACCCGTGTACCACCGCCCACTGCGGGCTATATAGACAGGGATGGGCGAGTGCCGCTCTTCGAGCACACTGAGAGCCTGCAGCCCGGTGATTATGGAGACGTCGTGCTCGACAGAGCGCCCGCCGAACGCGACGCCGATACGCAATCCGCTCGATGGCATCTGCGGGGTAGCTTATGCGCCGAAGCTCCCACAACACCGCAACGCACGAAACAGGGGACCCCGTAAGGGGTCCTATCCCCATAAAAGGTAAGAGGTATCAGGCGCTCACGGCCCTACCGCCCTCCGAATAGGTATCCGGGAGGTCGTTCTCGAACAGCACCACATCGCCCGCGCGCGTGAGGCGGCCGAGCAGTGCGGTGGCCTCGGCTACGTCGCGCACCACGTGGACGCTCGCGGGATCCATGCCGCCCGCGGCGAGCCCTTCGCGGATGGGAGCGGTGCGGGTGGGACCGACGAGGATCGCCAAGTCGCAGACCCTCCCCGCCTGCTCCCCGAAGCGACGGTTAAGCTCCCCTTCCAGCTCCCCCAACTCCACCATCCCCGGGGTAACGAGCAGACGGCGAGAAGCGGGATGGTCGCGCAGCACCTCAAGCGCCGCGGCGGCACCGTCGGGGTTGGAGTTGTAGGCGTCGTCGATCACCACGATCGAGGCGCGGCGATTGTGGATCGGTTGCAGGCGGTGCGCGGGGGCCTCCACGCGGGCAAGCCCCTCGACGATGCGCTCCGGGGCAATGCCAAGCACACGCCCCACGGCCGCGGCAGCGAGCAGGTTCGAGACATTGTGGCGTCCCAGCAACCCCGCCGAGACGGAGATCGATGGGCTGCCGGGACCGTCGAGTTGGAGCTGGAAAGTCGTACGCCCCTCCACGAGACGAATATCGCGGGCTACCACCTGGGCAGACTCGTTTTCGATCCCGAACAACGTCACGGGGACGTGCGCACGCTGCGCGAGCTCGACACAACGGGGGTCGTCGGCGTTGGTGACGAAGTGCCCCTCGGGAGGCAGCGCTTCGAGCAGCTCCCCCTTGGCGGCGGCGATCGCCTCGATCGAGCCCAACCGCTCGAGGTGCATGGGGCCGATCGCGGTAATCACACCCACGGTGGGATGCACGAGGTCGCACAGCTCGGTTATGTCGCCGCGACGGAACATCCCCATCTCCACAACGAACGCGCGATGACGTGCCTGCAGCCGCTCGTTGATCGTGCGGATCACCCCGAGGAAACTGTTGTAGCTCTCGGGAGTGACGAGCGTGGGACGGTCAGCTTCTAGCACTCCCCCGACGCAGAACTTCGTAGTGGTCTTCCCGTAGCTGCCGGTGATCCCCACCACCAGCGGACCCCACTCTCGCAGGGAGTGTCGCGCACGTTGCACGTAACGACGGTTGACGATCCCCTGGAAGGGCTTGAGGAGGGTATTTGCCACGACCAGCGTCCAGGGGGATCCCGCGATCGACAGCAAACCCGCGGCCAGCAGGATTGCCAGAGCCACTGTGGTGAGACCTCCGAGGGCAACCACAATCGCGCCCAACACGAGGAGAGCGGGGGGTGCGAGCGCCACTGCGAGCAGCCGCTTGGCGCGGGCGGTGAGCACGAGCGGCTTGACCGCCTCACGCCCCCAATCTGCGACACCGAGCGCGGCCAGGGGGGTGGCGAGCAGGAGCAGCACACCGCACAACCACCCCGACACCCACTCCCTTGCGAGGACTGCCGCGGCGAAGAGGAGTGTGAGGGCGACAAGCTCACGCACCTCAAAAAGCTCGGAGCGGCGGCGCAACCACAGCATGAGCCGCGCCGGCTCGTAGTGCTCCAACTGGAAGAGGTGCAACAACCGGTGCTGACGACCGGCGAGACGGACAGCCAGCGCGAGCAACGCCACCACCGTGGCGATACCTTCAAATGCCCTCACGAGGAGCTCACCGGGGCGACGAAGTGGGACACGATACGGGCAAAGCGGGTGGGTTGATCCAGGTAGCTGAAGTGCCCCGCCCCCTCCAGCACCACCAGACCGGCGTCGGGGATGAGGCTCTCCATCATGTGTGCATCGGAGATGGGCGTATCAGAGTCATCCGACCCCCACACGAGCAGCGTGGGGACCGAGATGGAGGGCATAAATGAGCGCAGGTCGGTGTTCACGAGCTTCACGAGTGTCGGCCGTAGCGGACCGGCAGCCGCATAGTCGGCGGACGCCGCGCCGGCCACCAGCAGCTCACGCAGACGCTCGCCTGGAGCACCGAGAAAGCGCGCCGCGTACTTACCCACCTTCGCCATCCCCACGCGGCGATACCAGCGCAGCGTGCGCTTTGGACGGATACCGGCGGAATCAACCAACACCAGCCGCGACACACGCGAGGGTTCGGTGGAAGCCATGCGTATCGCGATGCGCCCCCCGTTGGAGTGACCCACCACGATCGGAGCTTCAATCGCCAGAGCATCCATGAACGCGGCGACGAACTCCTGATACTGCTCCACCCCCCACGGCTCGGATGGCAGCTCGGTGTGACCGAAGCCGGGGAGGTCGAGCGCGTAGACGGTCGCCACCGGCGAGAGACCGGCGAGGATGGGGTAGACGGCCTCGATGGAGGCACCCCACCCGTGCAGCACGAGCACAACCGGGCCTGCGCCGCGAACCACATAGCGGGTACGCAGGCCGAGCACGTCGAGGAACTCACCATCGCTGATGGACACGTGGATAACCGTATTGGGTGGTGTTGTCGTCCGCCTCAACCGGTCAAAACCTTGACCAGACACCGCGATGTCGCGGACAATCTCGTTGTTAGTATCGCGGCGTGTTGACGGATGAGCTCGACATCACGATCGCTGATCCAAGGATCGATGACGTGCGACAGCTCGTCGAGCATCATCTGAAGTTCGGGCGTTTGCACAGTCCACCACATGATGCGCACGCGCTCGAGGTCGATGGGTTGCTCGACCCCGCCGTCACCCTCTTCGGTATCCGCTACCACGGGGAGCTAGTCGCGATCGGCGCGCTCAAGCGGCTTGACGATCAGCACGTGGAGCTGAAGACGATGCACACGGCTGAGCACGTCCGTGGCCTGGGGATTGGCCGCGCGATGCTCGACTATCTCCTCGCTGTCGCCCGCGAGCAGGGCTTCGAACACGTGAGCCTGGAGACCGGGTCCATGGAAGCATTCACGCCAGCTCGCTCGCTCTACGTGAGCGCGGGATTTGCACCGTGCGAGCCATTCGGTGACTATCGCCGGAGCTCAAACAGCACCTTCATGACAATGAGGATTAGCGAGCACCGCGCACAGAGCCACGCCGTCTGACCTCGATGAGCCTGTTATCAGCGGGCGTTGGCAAGTTCGGCGAGCAGAGCTTGCGGGGTGACGCGGCCCGGCATCCATCATGCCGGACGCAGGGCAAATTCGGAATCTGGAGGCAACAGATCCGGGCCCAGAGCCCCGCTACTGTGCGTTTGGGGCGTCGTAAAAAAAGAGGCTGAAGTGAAGCGTGGTGAGATCGTGTTGGTGCCGAAGCGGGACATTAGGCTTTGCAGAGGTCAATCTTGTCGGC
>JBOGYB010000254.1:0-3657 GCA_050696555.1 Solirubrobacteraceae bacterium
GTGCATGCAGGTGGGATACAACCTTGTCCACGGATGCGATCACCACGAACCGCGCGGCGGCGGCCGCGACGATCTTCTCACGCGTGTGGGCACCTCCGCCGCCCTTCACGAGCCATCCGCACGGATCGATCTGATCGGCACCGTCGATCGCGATGTCAAGCTCGCCGACTTCGTCAAGTTCTTCCACTGTGAGCCCGAGCTCGCGGGCCGCTTGCTCGGTGGCCGGCGAGGTGGGGACGCAGCGCAGCTTCAAGCCTCGGGCGGCCAGCGCGGGGAGTAGATGGGCGACCGTGGACCCTGTACCGAGTCCCACGCGCTGACCTTCGCTTACGAGCGCTGCTGCGGCAAGGGCGGCCGCGCGCTTTTGCTCATCGGTGTCGATCAGGGATTTTGATGCGGTGGCGCGAGGGGAGCCCATCGTGCGTGCGAGCCTACAACTCGCAACCCATCCAGCGTCACGTGCTCGGGGGGAGCCGGTTCACCCAGAAGGAAACCCTGTGCAAGAGAGCAACCCAGCTCGCACATGAGCTGAAGCTGCGCTTCGCTCTCCACTCCCACGGCAACTGTGTCGAGGTGTGCCCTGCGAGAGAGTGCGAGTAGCGCCTCCACGACCGCGCGCTTGGACTCGTCTTGGAGTGCGCCCGCTACGAGGGAGTGGTCGATCTTGATCATGTCGAGCGGGAGCGAACATAGGAGACTGAGTCGGGACTCCCCCGAGCCGAACTTGTCGAGTGCGACCTTTACCCCCACGTTTCGTACTTCCTCGAGTGTTGTCCTCGCACGATCGGGATCTCCCAGCACCGACTTCTCAGTGATCTCGATCCACAGCGCCTCTCCCGGCAGGTCGTGGCGAGCAAGGGCGCGCTCCAGACGCTCGGCAAGGATCACCTCGGTGAGACTGCGAGCGGAGACGTTCATCGAGACCGCTATCGCCTCGCCGCGTGTACGCCACGCCGCGGCCTGGGCACAGGCGTTCTCGAGTACCCATTCGCCGATGTGCACGATCAGGTCGCTCTCCTGTGCCCGCGGAAGGAACACCGCCGGGTCCACCGGCTCGGCTCCAGTGGGGTGCCAGCGCACAAGCGCCTCACAACTCACTGCTCGGCCACCTCTTAGGGGGAACACGGGTTGGAAGGCGAGGGAGAGCTCCTGCCGTGGAAGCGCGTCGCGCAGGCGTCGCTCGATGTCCAGATGGACGGTCACCTCACGGCGCAGGTTCTCGTCGAAGAGCTCCAGGCGGTAGCCGCCGGAGCGCTTGGCGCGATACATCGCGACATCCGCCTCCCGCAAGAGCGTCTCGGGATCGGCATGGGGGTTGTGAGAAACCGATACGCCGATGCTGGCGAGCATCGACATCTCGGTAGATCCCACCACGAAAGGCTCCTCCAGCGCATGCAGCACGCGCTCGGCAACGGTGAGTGCCTCCGCGTCGGTTTGCAGGTCCTCGGCGAGCACCACGAACTCGTCCCCGCCAAGACGAGCGATCGTGTCGCTATCGCGCATCATCTTCGCCAACCGCGCGGCGAGCGATATGAGCAAGTGATCCCCGAGGGCATGGCCGAGGTTGTCGTTGATGGTCTTGAAACGGTCGAGATCGATGAAGAGAATCGCCACGAGCCCGTGACTGCGGTGTAGGCGGGTGAGTGCTTGCCGCGCACGGTCCATCAAAAGCAGCCGGTTGGGGAGTTTGGTGAGTGGGTCGTGCAACGCTTGGCGCTCCAGCCACATGCGGTCGGTGACGTCCTTTGCGGCCGCGTACCAGGTGGAGCCATCGCTGCCGGCGCTCCACAACAGCCAGCGCCACGAACCGTCGCGATGGCGGTAGCGGTTGGTGAAGTTGGCGATCTGCGCCGTGTGGTCGCGGCCGGTGAGCATCATCGCGGCCGTTTGCTCGATGTCCTCAGGATGCACCAGCTCGCGCATCGAGCGGGCGAGCATCTCCTGCCGGGTCCAACCGAGTACCTCCTCCCACGCTGGGTTCAGCAACGTGAAGCGCCCCTCGGGGGTGATCGTGGCGAGTAGGTCGCTCGTGGTGGAAAACAGTCGTGAGATCTGCTCCTGTTCAGTCGGCGCGCTACTTTTGACTGTGGAAATCTGAGCTCTCTCGTCGCGCGGCTCACCCGGTCTTCGGAGCCCGTCCTCTAGGCCTTCAGGCGTGCTGCGCTCAGACCTGGGGGTTCCTTGCAGCTGTCCGGGAGGTCTGTCGAATGCCGGGCGCATCGAGCTGGTGGTGCCTTTCGACGATCTTTGACGGGTTCTCCCGTAGGATCTCCTCGACCGTCCGGCTCGCGGCGGAGAAACCCCTCGATTCCAATGGACGGATTTCCTAGTTCGCGCCGAGCTGCGCAGTGCGGGGTCCGTCGATCGAGCCGGCGAGTGGTGGTTCGTGGGTTTCTGGCGCTCCCCGCAGGAAGCGCCAGATAGCGAGCAACATGAGGATCGTCATGATCACTGCGCTTGATGCGCACCACTCGCAGATAGCGTGAATCGAGAACAGCTCCCGGTAAGTGAGATAGGCGGAGAAGCCGAAACCGGCGAGCGTGAAGGCGAGCGTCGCAAAGCGTGTGTTCTCGTTTTCGGGGGCGAGCAGCGAGGCGAGGATCGCCACGTAGCCGATGAGCCCCATCAGCGCTACAGGCACGCCGGCGAGCTTCGAATAGATCGAGGTTTGCACCTTCAAACAGCTGCCTCCCGCTGTGCACACCGGGGGTGAGCCCGAGTAATGAACATAGGTGAGGTAGCTCGCCACTCCGAGCCCGACCGTGGCGAGCACGATCATCGCGATCCTCAGGGCGGGGCGGCTCATCGAGCCATCACCCAACCGTCCCTCAGCCTTTCAGCTGCTTTTCGATCGCCGCTTCGAACGATGCGGGATCGGTGAGCGAAGCATATTCGAGCTTCTGCGTCGCTCCGCCGGTCTTGCCTATCAGGAAGGAGGGGGTTCCCGTGAATCCGACCTTGTTCGCCTCCTGGGCGTCGCTGATGACCTGGTTGGCGTATTCCGGATCGTTGCGTGCGGAGGTCCAATCCGAGGGGTTCAAGCCCGGTACCTGGGAGGCTAGTCCCTGGAGGTAGCTTTCGGTGACATAGCCGGTGCCCTCTTCTCCCTGCTCGTGGTAGAAGAGCTCGATGTAGTGCCACATGAGGTTCTGCTTGCCCGCGGCCAGCGCCGCGACTTGCTGCGTCTGGAACGTTTCACGTTCGCGCGTGGCGGTCTGCATGGAGCGGTATTCGATCTTCACCTTGCCGCTGCGCACATACTTCTGGATCAGCGGACCGAGCGCGCCTAGCGTGAACTCCTTGCAGATCGGGCACTCGAGATCGCCGAAGTACTGGAGGGTCACCGGTGCGTTTGGATTGCCGAGTGTGATCCCTTTCTGAGGGATACCCTGAAGCAGGGTGTTGACCGTCGTCTCGGCGGTCTTGGCTGCCGGGCTCGCGGGGGTGGGGGCGCTTTTCGACCCTCCGCTTCCGGTGGCGACGAGGATGACGGCGATGATGACGACCACCACCGCGGCCACGCCCCCGAGCTGGATCAGGCGCTTGCGCTGCGACGCTTCCGCGGCGCTTGCTTCCTCGAGCGCCTTGCGCTGTTCGCGCGCCTGTTCACGACGCTGCTTGCGGGTCAGATCCTCTTGGTCATCCACCGGGCTCATG
>JBOGYB010000255.1:0-3649 GCA_050696555.1 Solirubrobacteraceae bacterium
GGATGGGGGAGGTCGGCCTCATGGTCTGCGCGGCGAGGAGGCGCGCCGCCCGGCGCCGCCTGGTCCAGGCGGGCGGTCATGCTGCCGTGCGTGAGCCTCACGTCGCGGAGCAGCCGCTCAGCGTTCGTGCGTAGCGAGGCAGAGAGCTCGCGCAGGTTGTTGGACACCTCGCTGCCGTCTCTCAACACTTCGCGGGCGATAGTGTGCGCCTCGCTCACGATCTCGCGTGCCTGTGTGCGGGCGCGAGCGCGCATCTCGCCAATCTTCTCCTGCGCCTCCGCCCGCTGGACCGCGATTTGACGCTCCCCCTCTATGCGGGCTTGCTCGATGCGCTCCTGCATGCTCCCCAGCTCTCGTTCGACCTCCTGGCGCGCTGCGGCCACGGTCTCGTCGGCCTCCTCGCGAGCCCTCGCCACCGTGGTCTCCGCCTGGTGCTGCGCCTCATCCAACACCCGGCCGGCGGTCTCCCGTGCCTCGTTCAGCTCGCTCTCGGCCTCTTCGTGAGCCCTGGTGCGGTGCTCCTCGGCGGCTTCCTCCGCCGCACGAACTCGCTCCGTGGCCTCGGCGTGGACGGTGCCCACTGCTGCAACCGCCTCGTTGCGCGCCTGCTCGGCCTGGGCTCGCGCCAGGGCGAGGATCTCCGCCGCCTCCTCCTCGGCTGCCTGCACACGGTTGGCCGCCGCGCGGTCTGCCTCGGCGATGCGCTCCGCCCCGCGCTCCTCTGCCTCCTCTCGCAACCGTCGGGCCGCCTGCTCGGCAGCGTCCACGATTCGCTTTACTTGCGAGGAGGTATCGCTGAGCTGCATGCGCGCATAGTAAAGGCCACCGACGTACGCCTCCACTCTTCGTATCCTCACCCCTCTTGCGAACGCCCACCAGAACGGTCCGCGCCGGCGCCACGGCGACGCTAGTCGCAGCGGTTGCAATCGGTTCCGTCGCGTCCTCGAAAACTGGCGCCCACTCGGCTTCTGCTTGCAGTCCCTCCACTCTCAATGTTTCGGCGGCACTAGCGGGCGGCGCGCTCACCGTGTCCCCGGGGCCCGGCACGCGTGACTCCTCTCATGAAACTCAGATCAGCTTCCTCGGGTCGCCATCGGGTGACATCAGTCACGTAACTGTTGTTGGCTCGCGTAGCGGCACACACTCTGGTCGTATGCTCGCCTACTCGCAAGGCGACGGTGCGAGTTTCCTACCCGACAAGCCTTTCGCCCAGGGAGAGCTCGTCACCGTGCGCGCCCTCCTGCAGCAGGGCACACGCACAATCCCGATCGCCTGGCGCTTCACGGTCGCCGTACGCGACTCTGTGAGTCGCTCGCTTGAGACTCCCCCACCTCCACCCCCGCCCGCAAAGGCGAGCGAACTGCAGCATTTCCTCTCCCGTCCCGACCTGCTCCCACCGACGGTCACGGTCACCAGTGACAGGGGTGGACACGCTCCCGGCTACACGTTCCTTGCGCCCTATGCCGGCCCCGGGCAGTACGGCCCGATGATCCTCAACAGCGCAGGGAGGCTCGTGTGGTTCAAGCCGGTCCCCAAGGGTTCGCGAGCGGCGGACCTTCGTGTCCAGCGATACGAAGGTCGCCCGGTGCTCACCTGGTGGGAGGAGCCACTTCTCGCGGGTGGCAGACACGATGGGGGGATCGTCATCGCCGACAGCTCCTACCGCACGATCAAGATCGTGCGAGCGGGTAACGGCTACCAACCCGACCTCCACGCCTTCCAGATCGCCCCCAACGGCACGGCGGTGTTCACCGTGTACGACGCCATTCGCTGCAACCTCACCGCCCACAAAGGTCCCGCCGATGGTGCGGTCGCCGATACCCTCTTCCAGGAGGTGGACCTGAAGACGGGGTTGGTGCGCTTTGAGTGGCACAGCCTCGACCACGTGTCGCTGTCTGACTCCTACTCCCCCGTGGCCTCCACGGGCACCCCCAAGTCGCCGTGGGACTACTTCCACATCAACGCGGTCTCAAACGAAGGGGGAGGCCTACTCGTGGACTCGCGCAACACATGGGCCGCCTACGACGTTGATGCTCATACAGGCAAGGTGATATGGCGGTTGGGGGGCAAGAAATCGTCCTTCAAGATGGGTCATGGGGCGCGCCCGGCGTGGCAGCACGACCTGCGTCGCGAGCCCGACGGGACGATCTCCTTCTTCGACAACGGAGCCACCCCGAAGGTGCATGCCCAGTCGCGGGTGATCGTTCTGCGGCTCGACACCGCTCACATGACCGCCAAGCTGGTGTCGAGCTTCGTCCACCGCAAGCCACTTGTGGCACCCAGCCAGGGCGACTTTCAACCGCTCACCGGCGGCAACTGGTTCGTTGGGTGGGGACAGGAACCGTACCTCTCCGAATACTCCTCCACGGGAGGGCTCCTGTTCGACGCGCACATGCCCGTGCGCTACCAGTCCTACACCGCCTTCAAGTTCCCGTGGGCAGGCGCTCCGACCGAACGTCCACGCCTCACTCTCACCTCCGCGGCTGGCGAGACGGTCGCACACGTAAGTTGGAACGGTGCCACTGGCGTCTCCCGCTGGAGAGTGATGGGTGGACCTTCGAGGAAGGCGCTCGCTCCGCTCGCCACTGCCACGACCCATGGCTTCGAGACCTCCATCCCGATCGCCTCCCCGCCGCGCTATGTCGCCGCGCAGTCGCTTGGCGCAGGGGGAGATGTGCTCGGCACATCGTCCGTCCTCAGGTTCTGAGGAGGCGCCCCTTTTCTGACTGAAAGTCGGACGAATTCTAACCAGGCGGCGTCTAGTCGCGTCTTTCTGTACGCTGTCGCTCGCCAAAGATGAGCGGGTTGCGCGGGGTGCCCGAATGCGACCAGGACCGAAGCGACATAGGAGGGATGAAGCATCATGTTCGGATCGCAATTCGTCTTCAGTCGACCACGACATGCTCGTGGTCGAGCCCCGGTGTTCGGTCGAATCACACTAGTTGCGCTCCTCTTGGTCGGAGCCATACTCCTGAGCGCCGCTCGCGCAGGTGCGACATCTACCTACATATGGGACGGTTCGTCGGAAAGCACCGTCAACTGGTCGAACACGGCAAATTGGCAAGGAGCCGTGGCGCCGGCAGGAACCGTCAATCTCGACTTCCCGCACCTCTCCAGCGCCACCTGTGTGTCGGTGACTCCATCCGAGGCGTGCTACGAAAGCAACGACGACGTGTCCGGCATCACGGCAGAATCGCTTCAGGTTGACAACGGCGACTTCTATGAACTGGAAGGCAGCAAGCCGCTTACGCTTGGCGCGGGCGGGCTCACCTCTGAACCGGAAACCGGCGAAGAAGGTTATGCGGCGCTTTTCGCGCCTCTCACGCTGGGCGCCTCGCAAACCTGGCACATCGCCGGCACGAGTCGCACTGCGATCGCCCACAACCTCTTCGTTTTGGAAGACGAAATGAATGGGCCCGGCTCGTCATTGACGGTGGAAGCTTCAAAGGGCATTGGGTTTCTAATCGGTGCTCACGCGGAGGTGGGCCCGGTCACCATCCAGGGTGTCGATCCGGAAGGAGAACAGATCGCCAACGGTCTGGTTGGGATCGGCGGTGGTGGCATGCTCAACTCGGTCGATGGAGAACCGGTGAATTTGGCCCACGTCTTCTTCTTCGGCAGCGGTAAGCTCGGTGCGCTTCACACTGAA
>JBOGYB010000256.1:0-3648 GCA_050696555.1 Solirubrobacteraceae bacterium
GACTTGAGCATTGTGCGCTGCATTTGTGGTTCTTCTCTCCTGGGTAGAAAGTTCGGTTAGCCGGCGAGGCTTGTCGGCCTACAGGCAGTCGGGGTGGCGCCCGGGAGCGCCGGGTCTAGGACGAAGTTGTCGATCAGTCTGGTCTCGCCGATCCGTGCTGCTACGACGAGCAAGGCAGTTGCCTGCAGTGGGTCGATCGGCTCGAAGGTCGAAGGGTTCACGAGCTCCAGATATTCCGGCTCTACCCCCCGAGCGGTCATGGCCTCATGAGCAGTCTGCGTGAGCTTCCTGGCCGAGCGCTCGCCCGCATAAGCAAGGTCGGCGGCTTGCTCCAACGCCTCGAACAACGCTCCTGCGCGCTCTCTTTGATCGGGGGTGAGGCGGGAATTGCGGCTAGACATAGCGAGACCGTCGCTCTCGCGTACAGTGCCACACACCTCAATGGCTACCGGCATATTCAGGTCCGTCACCATGCGCTTGATCACCGCTACCTGCTGGGCGTCCTTCTGGCCGAAGTAGGCGATGTCGGGCGACACCATGTTGAGCAGCTTTTTCACCACCGTGGTGACGCCACGGAAGTGTGAGGCTCCCCGACAAGCCCCCTCGAGCCGGTCGGTGAGACCTAGGACCTCCACGGCGGTGGAAAAGCCCTCCGGATAGACCTCCTCCACCGAGGGGGCGAACAGGATGTCGGCGCCTGCCTGCTCGGCGAGCCTGACGTCGTCCCCCTCGCGGCGTGGATAGCGAGCGAGGTCTGATCCCTCGTTGAACTGAGAGGGATTTACGAACAGGGATACCACCACGGTGTCGCACTGCTCGCGCGCCGTGCGTATCAGCGAAAGGTGACCCTCGTGCAGGGCACCCATAGTGGGCACCAACCCAACCGTGCACAGTGCGGGTCGGGCTATGGTCAAGCCCGGCTCGGGAGCATGAGGGTGCGATGGGCGACTCCGGCGCCGCTCGAGCGCCGCTCGCACCTCATCCACGGAGCGCACGACTCTCATGGGCGCATAACCATCACCGAGAGCACCTTCATGGGCGCACAACCTTTCATGGGCGCACAACCCATCCGCGGCCACAACATGCTTGGCCACACGGGCAGATCGGTGTGAAGATCGGCGGGTTCATCTCACTCGGTCCAGTTCCCATCGGGATACCGGTCGCGACTCCTTTAGAGCATACAGCCCAATCCACCGAATACCATCCCTACCGGTGAGAGACCCGGACACGACCTCCCCCGAGCAGCGCCGCGAGGCGCTCAAGCAGGTGTTCGCCACCGCCAACGTGTGCGTACGCTGCCAGGAGCTTGCCGCTACGCGCAAGAACGTGGTGTTCGGCGCCGGCAACGCCGATGCCGACCTCATGTTCGTGGGCGAGGCCCCGGGAGCGAGCGAGGACGAGCAGGGTCTCCCGTTCGTGGGGCGTGCCGGCAAGCTCCTCTCCACGCTGCTGGAGGAGATCGGCATGTCCCGTCCGGAGGTCTTCATCGCCAACGTCCTGAAGTGTCGCCCTCCCGGCAACCGCGACCCCCAGCCGATCGAGATCGAGAACTGCCGCGAATACCTCTACCGTCAGGTCGAGCTCATCCAGCCGCGCGTGATCTGCTCGCTCGGCAACTTCTCCACCAAGCTCCTCCGCGACGACCCCACGGGGATCACTCGCCTGCACGGCCAACCCGAGGTGATCACACTCGGCGTCCGCGCGGTGCGGCTCTACCCGATCTTCCACCCCGCCGCCGCGCTCTACACCCCGCGCATGCTCGAGACCCTCCGCGAGGACTTCTCGCGCCTCCCCGAGCTGCTCTCGCTGCCCGCGCCCGAGCAACCAGAAGACATGCTCGAGCCGGTCCCGGAGGTGGCTGTGCAGGCGCCCTCGCAGCAGACGCAGGACACCACCGATCAGCTCGATCTGTTCTGAGAGAAGGGCCCTTTCGGCTCCAACCGCACAAGCTCGGCCAACAAAATATGTGCCGTGCGATCACCCGTGATCCAAAAGGGGAGACCGTACGTATTAGGGCATGCACGGATTCGTGCAACCGCTAAAGCAGGGTGTGGCGGTTTGCCGATAGAGCAATCATCTCCATCCTCCCAAGCACCACGGTCGGCTCGCGATCTCCTCTCCCGCGAGCCGGCCGTTTTTTGTCGTGGGGGTCACTCCCCGTCAAACCGCGTCGATAGGTCCTACGCTTCTCTGGTGGCGACACGCATAGTCGAGACCTCGGAGGCTTGTCAAACCGAGGGGGTGGGTGCCGAGCTTGCCGCTGCCCTCGTCCCCGGCGACATCGTGCTCGTGCGGGGGGAGATGGGAGCGGGTAAGACCACATTCGTTCGCGCCGCCGCCGCCGCGCTTGGTGTGTCCGACCCCGTCACGAGCCCCACTTTCTCGGTTGGTCACCGCTACCGGGGCTCGCACGTAACCGTCTCCCATCTGGATCTCTACCGCCTGGGGGGGCTCTCCGAGGAGGAGCCCGACCTGCTCGACGACTACCTCGGCCCCACCAGGATCGCCTTCGTGGAGTGGCCGGAGGACACCTCCGCCGAGTTTCGCGAGGCGCGTGTGCGCGTCACCCTCACGCACCTGGGGGGCGACCGCAGGCGGGTTGTGGTCGAGACACTGGGTCCTGGTGAGACGGGTCCCCCCGTCGCATCCGGTGGGGCCACCCGAACGGTGGTTGGGTGATGGTGGTCCTCGGATTTGACACATCCACGCGTGCCACCGCTGTCGGCCTGCTGCTCACCGACAGGCGTATGCGTGAGGCGCGCGACGACCCCACCGGGGACGCTCGGCCCGGTCACGCCACCCGCCTACTCCCGCTCGCGCACTCCCTGCTCGCCGATGCCGAGCTGGCCTGGGGTGACATCGAGCGGATCGCCGTGGGGGTGGGGCCGGGCACCTTCACCGGCCTGCGCATCGGCGTTGCCACCGCCCGTGGCCTCGCGCAGTCGCTTGGAGTGGGTCTGGTGGGCGTTTCGAGCCTGCGCGCGCTTGCCCACGCGAGCGCTTTCATCGATAGCGATGTCCTTGGGGATGACGGAGCCTGGGGGAAGGGGGGAGCTCGAGTGCTCTCGGTTATCGACGCCCGTCGCGGTGAGGTCTTCGCGGCTGCCTACCAGGGCGAGATCGAGCTGATCGCACCGGCTCCGCTTGCCCCGACCGATCTTCCCGAGTTGCTCGACCGCGCGGACTCGTTGGCGGGCTCACCCACATGGCTCGCGATCGGTGACGGCGCCGTTCGCTACCGCCGCGAGCTCGAGCACGCCGGCGCGGTCGTCCCCGACGACGGCTCCCTCCTTCACCGTGTCCACGCTCGCGCTATCTGTGAGCTGGGCTTGCTGGGAGACCCGACGGACGAGCAGGTTCTGCCGGACTACCGCCGTCGCCCCGACGCGGAGATCGCACTCCAGGGGGTCCCTTCGTAGTGGGCTCCTCGATGGCAGAGATAACCGCGGAGGGGTCGTTCTCCGTCGAGGTGCGCGAGCTCGCCTACGCCGACCTCCCACGCGTCATCTCCATAGAGCGGCGTGCTTTCCCCACCCCCTGGTCCCTCGCCATGTTTGTGCTCGAGCTCTCAAAGCCCTCGGGCATCTGCCTCGCGGCCGTCCACTCTCGACGGCTCGTCGGTTATCTCATCTGCTCGCGCTACGACAC
>JBOGYB010000257.1:0-3639 GCA_050696555.1 Solirubrobacteraceae bacterium
TGCCAAGACGGTGCAACTCGGCCATGACGAAGAGGAGCACACCGAGGTACGGATGACCTTCGCGATGGGGGAGGCTGAGCCGCTGGTGGAGGCTGCCTCGAGCATGAACGGACACCCCGCGTGAACAGCTCCGCCACGCATGCGCGAGAGCAGCTCGTCGTCAATGGAATAACCCGGTTGCGTCTTGCGAGCGGGCCCGCACTGGGGCCTGTGCTGTGCCGCGTGGTATCGATGGTGCTCACCCGAGCCGACTGGCCGGTGGACCGGCTCGACGAGACGATGCTCGTGTGTGACGCGCTGTGCGCCCACGCACCCACCTACGCGAGCGACGGGCAGCTTACCTTCAGTTTGCAAGCCGATGAGCGGGAGGCCGAGCTGCGTGTCCACGACCTCGAGCGGGAGGACGCGGAGGCACTCCTTCAAGACACTGTGCTGCCGGTGGTGGGAAACCTGCTGGAGCAGGTAGCCGACCGCATATCGATACAGGCCGACGAGGGCGGGACAAGCGTGCAGATCGCGATCGCGTTCAGCTCGGACTGGGAACGTGTATAGCGCGGTCCTCGCCGTCGCGCGTTGAAGCCTTCTCCAGGCTCGCTTCAAGCGCTTTCATGAGATCCCCCGATTCAGGTGGGGGCTCGGGGTTGGGACCCAGTTGCAGTGGCTCACCGGCGGCCTTGCGATCGACCAGATCGAGCACGGCCTCACGGAAGTCGTCCTGGTAGCGATCTATGTCAAAGGGGGCCGCCACTGAGGCCACCAGCCGGCGGGCCACCTCGAGCTCGCGCTCATCCACCTGGCCCTCCACGGCCTCGAGCTCGCGCAGGCCGACGGTGGTGTTGACCTCGTCGCCGTAGCTCATGGTGAGCAGCAGCAGGGCTCCCTCACGCGGGCGGATCAGGACAAGGCGTTCTTTGGAGCGCATCACGATACGTCCGACCGCCACCTTCCCCGTGTCGCTCATTGCGCGCAGGAGCAGCCGGTATGGGTGGGCACCGCCGGGGCCAGGCACCAGGTGGTAGGGACGATCGAAGTAGATCGGATCGATCTCCTCGGGATCCACGAAGTCCTCCACCTGGATCGTGCGCGTGAAGAGAGGTTCGAGCGCGGCGAGCTCGCTTGCCTCGACGGGAACGTAACGATCGGGGGCGATCTCATAGCCCTTGACGATCTCCTCCAAGGGGATCTCTTCGCCGTCGAGTGAGCACACGTGCTTCTGATGGATACGTCCGGAGTCGAGCGCATGGATCTGGTGGAAGTGCACCGTCTTGCGTGTGACGGCGCTGTAGAGCTTCACCGGGACGCTCACCAATCCGAAGCTCAGGGTCCCCATCCACATTGCTCTTGGCATCTAGATACATGTTGACCTTTGGACAAGACAATGTCAAGTCTTATAGTCAATAAACCACGGCGGCGAGGGCGGCCAAGCCGTCGTCGCGTGGGACTTCAAGCCGCGGTTTCGGCGCCCGTGCGTAGACGCGCGAGCGCCTGGCGGATCAGCCGGGAGACCTGCATCTGCGAGACCCCGATGCGCTCACCGATCTCCGCTTGGGTTAGGTCCTCTGAGAAGCGCAACCGCAATACCGTGCGCTCACGTTCGGTAATTCCCGCCATCAGCGGCTCCAGCGTCGCGCGCTCCTCAGCGCGATCGTAGCCTTGATCGGCGGAGCCGATCGTCTCGGCGACGCTTTCGCTCTCGTCCTCACGCGCGGAGCGGGGGACGTCGAGCGAGGAGGCGCGATAGGCACCCATTGCCTCCAGCGCCTCCAGCACCTGCTCCTCGGATGCCTCCACCGCGCGAGCCACGTCCCCAACCGACGGAGAGCGCCGACGACCGAGCGACAGGCGGGTGACAGCCTGGTCGACCCGCAGTGCCAGCTCCTGGAGGTCGCGTGGTACACGCACCGACCAGGTGCGGTCGCGGAAGTGGCGCTTGAGCTCCCCCAGGATGGTGGGAACGGCGTAGCTCGAGAACATCACCTCGCGGGAGCAGTCGAAGCGGTCGACCGCCTTGAGCAGGCCAATGGAGGCAACCTGCACAAGATCCTCGATCGGCTCGTCGGTGTGTTGGTAGCGACGGGCGAGCCGACGGGCGAGCGGGAGGTAGCGCTCGATCAGAAGGTCGCGGGCGCGAGGGTCCTCACCAGAGTGCATACGCAGGAACAGCTCACGGTCGGGCAGGACCGACAGTGCTTGATTGTCGGTTGAGGTTGACCTTTGCGAAGCTGTGGTCATCCGCTCCTCCTGCCTCGTGAGCGACGCCTGACTGCGGGCCTGCGATTCGGAGCCTTTGAGCCTACCCTCTTATCGGCCAGATTCCAATGTGGCGGATTGCGAGCGCATCGTGTGGTTTTCCCCCCATGAGCACAAACCGCCACGGCCGGGACACGTGAGGCAGATCCCCCGATGGGGCGTTGGGGTGACGGCGAAGCCGCGTGCGCGCGCTCGGTCGATGCGCTCGAGCAGCCGTTCGCGCAGCTCGGAGCGCTCGTCTGCGAGGAAGCGCGCCACCGCCCACCGCTGGGGACGCTCCAGGAACCAGTGGGCAACCTCAACCTCCCGGGCGCCGTCTTCGATGGCGGCGAGTGCATAGAGCAAGCGCTGGAAGCCATAGTCGCGTTGTACGAGCGCCTCCAGGTCCTCGCCGGGAGAGAGCCGGTCGCTCTTGTAATCGACGATCAGTGTGGCACCCCCGGGCTGCTCCACAATTAGGTCGAGGAAACCTGTCACAAGCGGCTCGGAGGCGCTCAACGAAAAGGCGAACGGATGCTCACGACGTGCGCGGCGGCTCACTCGCAACACCTGCGCGGGCTCGGCATCAAGCGCTGAGGCTATGAGCGCCGCGATCTCCTCGCGCGCCTCCCCTCCCAGGTGTACACCGAGGCGGGTGGCGACACGCGCGACGTCGTCCTCCGAGGGCGAAACAGGGCGTGTGAAGTCGACCGACTCGAGTAGCAAGTGGACGATGGTGCCGCGCACACGCGCCTCCAGCGCGGTGTCCTCCTCGCCGGCACCGGGGACGACACGCCTCTCGGGCAGCCATAGGACGCGTTCGAGGTAGTAGCGATAGCCGCACCGCTCCAACTCCGCAAGCGAGCTGTAGCTCATCGTGGCGTCGGGATCTTGCAGCGGAGTCCTCAAGGGGCTATCCCGCGCAGGGGCCCCCGCCCGCACCGCCACGGGAGGACCCGCGCCAGGGCGATCGAGCACGAGCGTTTGGGGCCCCACCCCGCTCGCCACGGGCCGGGCGGGGTGCATCGGGGGCGAGGATGCGGCGCTGGGAAACGAATCAGTGGCCACTTCCCCGGGATCGAACAGCGGAGCTTGGCCGTCGGGGGAGGGCGCGTTGAAGGAACAACGCACGCGCAACCCATCCCCCAAGTCCACCGCAAGTACGCTCGGGCGCTCGGCCGAGGCCGCAAGCGACGGGGCGTCTGGTAGGAGCGCGGGGGCGAGCCAGGCGATAGGGGCGACCCCCGGCTTGATCGTGGGCCAACGCTCGAACGACACGGCGCCGCTGAGCAGCAGACGGTTCTCGGCGCGGGTGCAGGCGACGTAGAGCACCCGATCCTCCTCCTCTTCCTGGGCTATCCGGCGCTCCTCACGCAGTTCCTCGTAGTGCAGAGACGGCTCCGGCTCGGG
>JBOGYB010000258.1:0-3621 GCA_050696555.1 Solirubrobacteraceae bacterium
CCGTAACACTCCTTGACGGCTGCGATCAGCTCGCGTCGCTCGCGGCCACGCAGATCGCCGACAGCAGGCCAACCGATGGCAGCAACGCCGTTGAGGATGAAGTCGGTCGCATAGCGACCCTTATGGCCAGCACGCAACAACCACACGGGCGGAGCGCTAACCGTGGAGCCTAAGCCGTTGGTCATGGCCGAACTCTACGTCTGTCGATGTGCGGCGTGCAGTGAGGTCCGAACGAGGACGGTGGTTCGCCCAGCGCGCATTCCCTCGTCGTTGACGTCCACAAGTCGCACACTCTGGCGCACCACAGTGTTTGTACTTCTGTTTGCACCCCAGAGCCGCGAGGCCGATAGAAGCCGCCCCCTCAACAACAAAACCCTCCGTAGCAGGGGCTTCGCACCACGCGCCCTGAGAGATTCGAACTCCCGACCTTCGGTTCCGTAGACCGACGCTCTATCCAGCTGAGCTAAGGGCGCAGAGCCGCCTAGTGTAGTGGTCCGCGTGTCTTTGCTCGGGCTCGCACCGCAGGACGCTCTACGTGCCTGGGGCCGTGGCAGTGACGATCCACGTCGATGCCGGCGCACGGAGGTGGGTGTCGGTGGCGAACTCCGCAAGCCCCTCGCGCAGCGCGGCTTCGACCTTGGTGTGGAGGTGGGCGGCGCGGTCACCCGCGAGCCGCAGTATCTCCCCCGCAGGGCCCAACGCCATCACGAGCTCGAGCGCTTCGTCGAGGTCTTTGCCGATGGAGATGGGGATGTCGCAGCGTTGCAGTTGGATGTCTGCGAAGCCGGCGTGGAGGAGGATGTCGCTGGTGGTGTCGGCGTCAGCCATCGAGAACGGACCGGGGCCGCAGGTGGGCTCGTCGTACTCCTCGGGGCGCTCCACGATCCCCTCGACGATGGTTTGGGCGCGGTAGAGCCAGTCGTTGTCGATCCGCCTCCTCCACACCACCATCACGAGCTGCCCCCCGGGGAGAAGGGCCTGGCGCACGTTGCGCATGGCGGCGACGGGGGAGGCGAAGAACATTGTGCCGAAGCGGGAGAACGCCACGTCGAAGTTTCCCTCCCCGCTGAGGTCGGCCTGTACGTCGGCGACGAGGAAGCGCGCGTTCGCAATCCCCACTTCGGCGGTCTCGCGGATGGCGTCCTCGATGAAGTTGGGGGCGGCGTCCACGCCAACGGCCTCTCCCTCAGGCCCCACGAGTTGGGCGATGCGCTGGGTGGTGTCGCCGAAGCCGCAGCCAATGTCGAGCACACGCTGCCCAGGTTGCGGGGGGTGCAGCCGCAGCGCCTCCTCCCCATGCGCTCCAAGCCCGGTGGTGACGGTCTCGCGAAAGCGCACAAAGCGGTCGTACAGGGGCCCATCCCATGCACGGATGGCCTCCTCGTTGTCCTCCAGTTGTGGATCGGGTGCGGTGGCGCTCATGGCTCTCCCCTGCTCGTGGTTCGAACAAAATGGCCTGCACGGGGATCGCGGGACAACCCTCGAAATCGCCCTGGCCGATGATACGGCGACTATATAAGGAGCGTTTCGGCCCCAGCGATTAGCCATGCCTGGCCGTCCTCACCGGGCCGGACGGAGGACTAGGATGCTGCCTAGATGGCTGCTGCACCGCCTCAAGAGATAGAGCGATGGATGCTGTTTGAGCGCGAGAACGAGCCGTCGGTGATTGTGCTCGTCGTCGATGACGGCGCTGATGACGAGATCACCGCCAGAGTGGCGAGCGAGGGAAACGTGCCGAGCGAGCATTTCGGCGGCGTGTGGGGAACTGGACAGCGTGACGGCGCATGGCTGCTCGCCTTCCAGATGATCGAGCTGGGCGGCGGCGTTGAGAGGCGGTGGTTCACGGACAACATCCACCGCGAGCTGTTGGAGGCGATTCTTGAGGTTCCGCACTATGTAGCGGTGATGCCAAGCGAGATCGCAGGCGATGCCCGGACGCTTGAGGATGCCTTGCCTCGCTTGGGCGGCGCGCTGTTCGTTCAAGTTGACCACCGCTCCCCACAGGTAGAACAAGTGCTTGCTGAGCGCGGCGACGGCTGATTCGGTGGCTCCATAAGGAGCAGTTTTGGCTCCTCTTAGGCTCCCCGCGCTTTGTTTCCCGCTGCGGCCGCTTCCGTAGCCGCCGCCAGTTCCACCAGCGAGACGCCGAGCCCCTTGGCTACCCGGCTAATAATCACGGACGAGGGCTGAATAAGGCCCCGCTCGACCCGGCTAACCGTGCTCGTACTTATCCCTCCGGCAAAGGCGACCTCTTCCTGGGAGAGCTTGCGCTCGGTACGGAGCTGCTTGACCGCTAGGCCAAAGACTTGATCGGGAGTAGGCACTTTAGAAACGTTCGTTGATCCTAGGCGCATATGCCAGAGCTGACCTGCCTAGGCCGATCTGCTAGATTGCGTCGGCAGCGCTCCATACATCCCCATAGATGGTTGGGGCGAGCTGGCATCCCTGGGTGCCAGCGGCGGACGGCTCAGGCGGCGATTTGGTCGCCTGGGCCGCTTGCTTAGTGAGCCTCTACCTGCTCGACGGCCAGCGACAGCTCCGAGATCGTCAGGCCGAGCACACCCGCCAACGTGCGGACGAGCGTCCACTGCGGGTTCATCAAACCGCGCTCAATACGCGAGACGGAGGAGGTCGAAATACCGGCCTCAGACGCTAGGGCTTCTTGGCTGATACCGCGCTGCTCACGACGGATTCTCACGGCATCCGCAAGCGCTGCGTCCGGTGTCTGCGGCACACCGAGAACGTTCTCGCAACCTAGGCCGATATGCCAGAGCTGACCAGCCTAGGCTAATCTGCTTAGACTTCACAAAGAAGGCCGCCCCGGTGGCGGACAACCGCTGACCCAAAGGAGCCAAAAGATGATCCGTCGCCTGACCCCTGCTCTCTGCGGCCTGTGCCTGGCCGTGATCCCGGCTGTGGCTCGGGCGGAATCCTTTCTGGCTCCCGCACCGCTACCAACGCCCTCTCCGGCTCCCTCGCCGCTCGATCCCGGCCCGCCGGTCGCTATCACCGGCACGAGCACGGTCGAAGCGCAGACGATCTCGGTCGCGCTCACCGGCGGCGTCGCTCCCCACAACCTCACGACCGACTTCCGGATCGAATACGGAACGACGACCGCCTACGAGCTATCCAACAGCGGGAACCACCCGGCCACAGTGATGATCCCCAGCTCGATCACGGAGCCGGTGGGTACCGTGCTCAATCTCCTGACGCTCCAGTACAGCACCACCTACCACTACCGCGTCACCGCCGAAAACAGCATGGGTGTATCGCATGGGGAAGATGCCACCTTCTCCACGCCCCCGGTCGTCAGTCGCCCGCGCCCGCCGCACCATCCGACTCCTTGGCCCCCGACTTCTGCTGTGTCACAGGCTCCGGTGAAGCGTGCGCTTCTCGGTAGCTCCTGCGCCCACCCCTTCAAGCAGATCGTTTTGCGCAACGGCGACAACAGTACCGGCGACCACCGGCATATCAACGTGCTGGTCAGCCCGCCCGTGGGGATGGAGTGGAACCCCATCGGGAAGGTGGAAATCTGCTCAGCGTCGGGCGTGGACACCAGCGGCAAACACTGGCGCGTTACCGGCCACCCACGCGGGGCCCGTCACTACTTCGCCAAGGGCA
>JBOGYB010000259.1:0-3615 GCA_050696555.1 Solirubrobacteraceae bacterium
GGTCTTCGGGACCGGGGGGGATGGTCTTGCCCGCGAGCGCCCCCGCCCACGCCGAGTTGGGGACATACCAGGGGGGGTTCACCTGCTTCCACTGCACGTGGTAGAGCCCGGGGGTGGTTTCAAGCCCCTGCATCCCCACCGCGATTTCATAAGTGCTCGCGAGTTTGAGGTGCTGGTAGAAGAGCAAGCGGAAGGTGGCACGGTCGATGACTATGTACGCGGGGTACTTGACGGCGAGCTCGCTCGTGGTGACCTGGGGGCGGCGCACAACCGTGGGTGCCGTCACGGTGCGTGTCGCAAACGGTGTCGTGAGGGCGTGGGTGACGAGGGTGGTGAGACGCTTCTGCTTGACCCCCACACCGGGATGATCAGGCACCTGCGTGAGCCCTCCCGGGCCCGCTTCGACGGTGGCGTCGCGTGGTTCTGTGTTCACCGATGAGCGCACATCGTCGACGAAGCTGTTCACCGCCTCGTGCGAGTAGGTAACCCGCAGAGGGACATTCCTATGAACGGTCCCCCCGAACAGCCCCCTCCAAGTGCGCGTGAAGATCGACCCCCCACGGCTTGCCTGCACCGCCTCGGAGACCGTGCCGGGCACATCCACCACAACCCCCGCGCGGCGGGGGGAGATGTGCCAGGTGTGGCCTTGGTAGCCGACCGTCACCGACTGTTCCATCGAAGTCGCGAGACCATGCTCGATCTTTGCGGTGGCAGCCGAGGCGCTCATCCCCCCCACATCGATGCCGTCGATGCGAACTCCGCTTGCGATTTGATTGCGACGGGAGTGGTCGTAGGCGAACAGCCCAAACGCGAGCACCACCACCAGGCCAAGGAGGCCCGCGAGGAGAATCGGGGGAGTGCTTCTTGCGGCTCTGCTCATCGGGAGGCGCCGGCCGAAATCTGAGAAGAAAGGGCCGACCCGGCGATTGTAATCGTGCTCTCCCCACCTCTCGGGGGGTTGGGGATAGTGAATGATTTCCTTCAGTGCGGCACTTCCCACGCGCGCACACCCACGAAGTAAGGCTTACTCCACGCGCGCACGCGAGTCACCCCATTCGCATATACCCACCAACCCCACCCGATCCCACTCGCGTAAGCTCTGCGGCCGTGCGCGCGGTACAGATCAGCGAGCTGTCGGGGCCGGAGGGAATCCGGGTCGTGGACGCGCCCGCTCCCGAGCCCAACCACATGCTTACCCCCGGTGAGGGGGTCCTCGTCGACGTGAAGGCCGCGGGGGTGTCGTTCCCCGACGTGCTGCAAACGAGGGGGCTCTACCAGCTCAAACCCGACCTCCCCTTCATCCCGGGGTCGGAGGTGGGGGGCATCGTCACGCACGCCCCCGCGGATAGCGGGCTAAAGGCCGGTGACCGCGTGATGGCGTTCACGGTCCTCGGGGGGATGGGGGAGCAAGCGGTGGCGCCCGCGTACCTCACCTTCCCTCTGCCGGAGCAGCTCGATTTCGCGCAGGGGGCGTCGGTGATCCTCAACTACCACACGGTGTACTTCGCCCTGAAGCTACGCGGTCGCCTGGAGGCAGGCGAGCGCGTGCTCGTGCACGGGGCCGCGGGGGGTGTGGGGACGGCGGCGCTGCAGGTGGCGAAGGGACTTGGAGCATCCACGATCGCGGTTGTATCTACCGACGAGAAGGAGAAGGTCGCACGCGAGGCGGGCGCGGACGAGGTGCTGCGCTCGGAGGGGCCGTGGCGCGAGCAGGCACTGGAGCTGGGGGGCGTAGACGTGGTGCTCGACCCGGTGGGGGGCGAGCGCTTCACCGACAGTTTGCGTTGCCTGCGCGAGGACGGGAGGGTGCTCGTGGTGGGGTTCACCGAGGGGTCGATCCCCGAGGTGAAGGTGAACCGGCTGTTGCTGCGCAACGTGTCGGTGGTGGGCGCCGGATGGGGGGCCTACGTGATGGGCAACCCCGAGCGCAACCGCACCATCGGCGAGGCGGTGGACAAGATGGTGCGGGAGGGGTTTGTACGACCGATAGTTGGGGCGTGCTTCCCGCTCGAGGACGCTGTTGCGGCGTTCCGCGAGATAGACGAGCGTCGTGCAGTAGGCAAGGTCGTGCTCAGCGTCACTTGAGCGCCTGGGCACGGGAGGCGACCGCAAAGCCCGCGGACATCAACATGACTCCTACCGGGCGATGACCGCAAAGGCGGGGTCGCCCGAGACGGCGTCCGCGAGGATCGTATAGAAGGGAGGTCGTCCGAGACGGTATCCCCCCCAGGCTGGGATGACCTCAGGGCGTGACGATCGCGAAGGCGGGGTCGCCCTCGTCGAGCAGGCCAAGCAGCTCCCCTAGCTTGGCCCCGTCTCCCTCTACTACGAAAGCGCCGCTCGCGAACAGCTCCGTGGCCTCCTCCCCGAGCAGCACAGCGTCGAAGGCGGCACGGGTGAGCGTCACCGTGGCGTGAGAGTCCTCGGCGAGCTTTCCCTTCACGCTACTCAGTGCCCCGTTTTCGACCGTCACCGTCCAGCGCTCCTGCACGTCGGTGAAGTGCCAGGCGATCACAATCCTCGTGTCCCACGCGCGGGGCCCGTCGAGGCGGGCGCCCATCGCGTCCCACAACTGCTCGATCGACAGCGCCCGCGCTACATCGGCGCTCGCCACCCGTCTCCCCTCGGGCGCGGGGGGAGGACCATCTCGTAGCTCCTGCGCACCGACGAGGTAGAGATTGCGCCACACCGCGCTCTCGGACTGGTAGCCGAGCTGCTCGAGCACCTGCGCATGAAGCTCGCGCGCGGGGGCGTGCTCTGCGTCGGCGAACACGGCGTGGGAGCACAGCTCGGCCGCCCAGCGGTATTCCCCGCGCGCGACACCCTCACGCGCTTGTGTAAGTAGCGGCTCGATCCCACCCGCCAACTCCACGTAGCGTCTCGCCGCCTGCTCCGGCGGAAGCGGGTCGAGATGCGCGGGGTTGCCGTCGAAGAAGCCGAGGTAGCGTTGGTAGACGGCGCGCACATTGTGCGACACGGTGCCGTAGTACCCCCTGCACGACCAGGTCCGCGTGAGCGTGGGCGGGAGGCTCACCTGCTCGGCTATCTCCGTGGGCACGAGGCCGCGATTTGCCAGGCGTAGGGTCTGGTCGTGGAGGTAGCGATACATGTCGCGGTGGCACGCGAGATATTGCAGGATCCGTTCTTTGCCCCACCGCGGCCAGTGGTGCTGGCCGAACATCGTGTCGCTTCGCACGCCGAACAGCTCGATTGCCTCGCCCAGATACTTGGACCAACGTAGGGCATCTCGTACAAGCGCGCCCCGGGGGGTGAGGACGTTGTGCATGCAGTGCACTGCGTTCTCGGCAATGCAGAGGACTCCCAGCTCGGGGAAGGCGAAGTTCATCTCCGCGGGCGCCTCACTATCCGGTACGAGTTGGAAGACGAACCGTACTCCGTCAATATCCTCCTCCTGACCCGTAGCCACCACGTCGTGGGTGGGTGGGATCAACGTGACCGTCCCCGACGAGGTGGTCTTGCCGATACCCGCGTCCACCTGCCCGCGCACCCCGCGCGGAAGGCCCGGCGCGAACATGTAGGCGGAGCGGCGCATCATCGCCCCGCCGGCGAGCACATTCTCGGAGACCGCGTACTCGAGGAAGCCCGCGGGTGCCT